>NZ_DBFNWJ010000042.1:0-6621 GCF_048426865.1 Candidatus Allofournierella merdipullorum | reverse complement strand
TTAGACAGTTAAAATCGCGGGCGGGCCGGCTGGTTGGGGGCGCCCCGGCTCTCCTGCCGTGTTCGGTTTACCAGAGGCTCATCACCTGATGGTACATGTCAATGTAGGAGTGGGCGGAGACGTTCCAGCTGAAGTCGCACTGCATGGCGCGGCGCACCAGCACCGGCCAGCCGTCCTTGTGCCAATAGCCTTCCTTCGCACGCCAGCAGGCCTCGTAGAGGTCGTGGGCGTTGTACTGCTGGAAGGTGAAGCCGTTGCCCCAGCCGTCGCCGGAGTCGTGGATGGAGTCCTTCAGGCCGCCGGTCTCGCGCACCACGGGGATGGTGCCGTAGCGGCAGGCCACCATCTGGGCCAGACCGCAGGGCTCCGACTTGGAGGGCATCAGGAAGATGTCCGCGCCGGCGTAGATCTGCCGGGCCAGCGGGGGCACAAAGCCGATGTACACGCCCACGCGGCCGGGATGACGGGCGGCCAGGTCGCCAAAAAAGGCTTCGTAGGCGTGCTCGCCGTTGCCCAAGATCACCAGCTCGATGCCCTGGTCGATGAGGCCCTCGGCCACGTCACGCACCAGGTCCACGCCCTTGTGGCCCACCAGTCGGGTGACCATGGCCATCACGGGGCTGCCGTCCTGCGCCAGGCCGAACTGCTCCTGCAGGCGGCGCTTGCACTCCGCCTTGCCCTCAGCGAAGGTGTCGGCGTTGTAGTGGGCGGGGATGTTGGGGTCGGTCTCGGGGTTGTAGCTGTCCACGTCGATGCCGTTGAGAATGCCGCACAGCTTATACTGCTTCTGGCGCAGCAGGCCGTCCAGCCCGTGGCTGAACCAGGGGTCGAGAATTTCACCGGCGTAGGTGGGGCTGACGGTGCTCACCTTGTCGCTGGTCTCGATGGCACCCTTCATGAAGTTGGCGCAGCCGTCGTACTCCACCAGATGGGCGTCCCGCCGGCCAATGCCGCAGGTGTCCTCCAGAATGTCCAGGCCGTATTTGCCCTGGTACTGGATGTTGTGGATGGTGAACACAGTCTTGATGTGGCTGTATTTATCCAGGTGGCGGTAGTAGAGGTTCAGATACACCGGCACCAGCGCGGTCTGCCAGTCGTTGGCGTTGATGACGTCGGGGGTGAAGTCGGTGTAGAACAGCATCTCCAGCACCGCGCGGCTGAAGAAGGCGAAGCGCTCGCCGTCATCATAAAAGCCGTAAAGGCCGGTGCGCTTGAAGTAATACTCGTTGTCCAGGAAGTAGAAGGTCACGCCGTCCCGCTTGGCGCTGAACAGTCCGCAATACTGGCTGCGCCAGCCCACAGGCACGCTGAAGTTGGTGATGTATTCCAGTTCGTCCCGGTATTTCAGATCGCCGTACAGCGGCATGACCACCCGGCAGTCCACACCGTTTTGCACCAGCGCCTTGGGCAGGCTGCCGGCCACGTCGCCAAGACCGCCGGAGGCGGCCCAGGGGTTGGCCTCGCTCGCGCAGAATAAAACGTTCATAAGTTTCCTCCTTGTGTTATGGGGAGGGAGCGGGGGCCCTGTGCAGGGCCCCCGCCCCTGGGGAGAGAGTCAGAGGGCTTTCGCCCTCCTTTGGCATTATACGGTGCGGTTTTTCGCCACATACACCGGGAAGGTCTCGCTGCCGGTGAGGGATTTGTCGGTGGTGATCTTCACGTTCTTGTCGGTGACCACATACTCCACATGGGCGCCGGGCTCCACGATGGTGTTCTGCATCAGCACGCAGTTCTTCACCTTCGCGCCCTTCTTCACCTTGACGCCGCGGAACAGCACGCAGTTCTCCACATCGCCCTCGATGATGCAGCCGTCGGCCACCACGCTGTTCTTCACGTGGCTGTCCATGGCGTAGCGGGTGGGGGCGTTGTCGTGCACCTTGGTGTAAACGGGCAGCTCCGCCGGGAACAGGGCGTCCAGATTGGCGGGATCCAGCAGACGCATGTTCTCCTCAAAATAAGTCTCGCTGTCGGCGATGCGGGCGGTGTAGCCGGTGTACTCGTAGCTCTGGACGTTCAGCAGCTCCAGGTTGCGGGCCAGAATGTCCTTCTCAAAGTAGACAAGGCCGCGGATGGTGGCGTCCTTCACCATGGTGATGAGGGCCTCGCGCTGGATGACGTACACGTTCATGGACAGGTTCTGCACGCCGGGACGGTAGTCGTTGGAGAGCAGCTCGGTGACGCGGCCGTTCTGGATGCGCAGGGTGTAGTTGTCGTCCTTCATGCCCAGAGGGATCTCGCGGCGCTCGTACATCACGGTCACGTCGGCGCCGGTGGCCACATGGGCCTCGATGAGCTTGTTCACATCGAAGTTGTAGGCGATGTTGGCGTCGCTCATCACCACGTATTCCTCTTTCTGGTTCTCCAGAAAGCCCACGATGCTGGCCAGGGCCTCCACGCGGCCGCGGTACATCTTCACGTTGGCCTCGGCGTAGGGGGGCACCAGGTTCAGGCCGCCCCGCTTGCGGGTGAGGTCCCACTCACGGCCGGAGCCCAGATGGTCCATCAGAGAGTGATAGTTCTGCTTGACGATGATGGAGATGTTGCTGATGCCCGCGTTGGCAAAGCTGGAAAGCACGAAATCGATCATGCGGTAACGCCCGCCGAAGGGGATGGAGGCCATCGTGCGATGGGTCACCATCTCGGGGATCAGGCTGTCGTGTGCGTTGGGGAAAATGATGCCCAGGGCATCCGTGTTGGACTTTACCATTGCTCCTCACCATCCTTTACGTCTTTGACCACCATGGCCTTGGGGCCCACCTTGGCGTTCTGGCCGATGGTGACGCCCTCGCCCACAACGGCGACGCCCCAGTTGTCCAGATTTTCCATGTCTTCGGGGCGCTCGCCCACCACCGCACCGCTCTTCACGGTCACGTTTTCGGCGATGATGGAGTAGCACACCTTGGCGCCCGGCTCGATGACGGCGCCGGGCATGATGATGGAGTCTTCCACCACGGCGCCCTCGCCCACCTTGACGCCGGCGAACAGCACGCTCTGCACCAGCTTGCCTTCCACCTTGCAGCCCTCGGTGATCATGGAGTTATCGATCTCGGCGCTGCCGCCCACCCACTGGCCGGGCATGCCGGAGTTGCGGGAGTAGATTTTCCACTCCTCGCTCCAGACGTCCAGCGGCATTTTGGGGTTCAGAAGGTCCATGTTGGCCTCCCACAGGCTGTCGATGGTGCCCACGTCCTTCCAGTAGCCCTCGAAGGGATAGGCCACCATCTTTTCCTTGCTGGCCAGCATGTTGGGGATGATGTTCTTGCCGAAATCGTTGTCGGAGGCGGGGTTGGCCTCGTCTTCGATGAGGAACTTGCGCAGTTTGTCCCAGGAGAAGACATAGATGCCCATGGAGGCCAGGTTGCTCTTGGGCTCCTTGGGTTTCTCCTCGAACTTGGTGATGGTGCCCTCGGCGTCGGCGGTCATGATGCCGAAGCGGCTGGCCTCCTCCCAGGGCACTTCCATCACGGCGATGGTGCAGTCGGCACCCTTCTCCTTGTGGTAGTCCAGCATTTTGGAGTAGTCCATCTTGTAAATGTGATCGCCGGAGAGGATGACCACATACTTGGGTTCATAGCGGTCGATGAAGTTGATGTTCTGATAGATGGCGTTGGCGGTGCCCTTGTACCAGTCAGAGCCGGTGGCCGTCTGGTAGGGGGGCAGCACATGGACGCCGCCGTACAGACGGTCCAGGTCCCAGGGCTGGCCGTTGCCGATGTACTCATTGAGCACCAGCGGCTGGTACTGGGTCAGGATGCCCACCGTGTCGATCCCCGAATTGACGCAGTTGGACAGCGGAAAATCGATGATGCGATATTTTCCGCCGAAGGGAACTGCGGGTTTTGCCAGCCGTTGTGTGAGGGCATACAGGCGTGAGCCCTGCCCGCCGGCCAGCAGCATAGCGATACATTCTTTCATACTACTTCTCCCCTTATCGGCAGCCAAAGGCCGCCGTTAGTGCGTGTTTTGCGATCCCCCAAAACGGCTTTCAGGCCTTTTCGGCGTCTTTGGCGGGTTTGGCCGCCTTTTTCGCCGCAGTCCTTTTGGCCGCAGGTTTCTTTTCCGCCGCCTTCTTGGCGGGCTTTTTTGCCGCAGGCTTCGGCTCCTTCGCCTCGGGCACCGAGAAATAGACGGTGCTCAGCGGCGGCAGCGTGACGGTGATGCTCTGGTCAAAGCCGTGCATGGGCTTTTTGCGGCTGCGCAGGGGCTTGTTGTGCACCCCGCCGCCGCCGTAGGCCTCGTCGTCGCTGGAGAGCAGCTCCTTGTAGGTGCCGGCCACCGGCACGCCCATCTGATAGCCCTCCCGCAGGACGGGATTGAAATTGCAGACCACCATGACGGTTTTTCCCGCCGCATCGCGCCGCAAAAACGCGATGACCGACTGGGCGTTGTCGTCCGGCACGATCCACTGGAAGCCCTCCCAGCTGTAGTCCACCTGCCAGAAGGCCGGCAGGTCACGGTACAGATGGTTCAGGTCTTTCACATACTGGCTGAGCTGGCGGTGCCGGTCGTAGTCCAGCAGCATCCAGTCCAGAGCCTTGGCCTCGTTCCACTCGATGAACTGGCCGAACTCCTGCCCCATGAACAGCAGCTTTTTGCCCGGATGGGCCATCATGTAGCCGTAGAAGGTGCGCAGGTTGGCGAACTTCGCGTCGTAGTCGCCGGGCATCTTGTTGATGAGGCTGCACTTGCCGTGGACCACCTCGTCGTGGCTGATGGGCAGGATGAAGTTCTCGCTGAAGGCGTAGAAAAAGCTGAAGGTGACCTTGTTGTGGTTGCCGGAGCGGAAGAGCGGGTCGGTGCTCATGTAGCTGAGCATGTCGTTCATCCAGCCCATGTTCCACTTGAAGTTGAAGCCAAGGCCGCCGTCCTCCGCGGGCTTGGAGACCATCGGCCATGCGGTGGACTCCTCAGCGATCATCAGCTTGTGGGGGTGGCGGCCCAGCACGGTGCAGTTCAGCTTGCGCAAAAAGTCAATGGCCTCCAGGTTCTCCTTGCCGCCGTAGCGGTTTTGCTCCCACTCGCCGTCCCGGCGGTTGTAGTCCAGATACAGCATGCTGGCCACCGCGTCCACACGCAGGCCGTCCACGTGGAACTGCTCCACCCAGTACAGCGCGCTGGAGACCAGGAAGCTCTCCACCTCGGGCATGCCGTAGTTGAACACCATGGTGCCCCACTCTTTGTGCTCGCCACGGCGGGGATTGGGGTCCTCGTAGCAGGGCTCGCCGTCGAACATGTACAGGCCGAAGCCGTCCTTGGGGAAGTGGGCGGGCACCCAGTCCATAATGACGCCCAGACCCGCCTGGTGGCACTTGTCCACAAAGTTCATAAAGTCCTTGGGGGTGCCATAGCGGCTGGTGGGGGCGAAGTAGCCGGTGACCTGGTAGCCCCAGCTGCCGTCGTAGGGATATTCGGTGATGGGCAGCAGCTCCACATGGGTGTAGCCCATCTCTTTTAAGTACGGGATCAGCTCGTCGGCCAGCTCGGAGTAGTTGTAGGGGTCGCCATTCTCCTTCAGCCGCCAGCTGCCTGCATGCAGCTCGTAAATGTTCATGGGCGCGGTGAGAGGGTCGCGCTTTTTCTGCTGCGCTTCCCACTCGCCGTCGTTCCACTCATAGCCCTCCAGCCGGTAGACCTTGCTGGCGTTGGAGGGGCGGGTCTCGGCGTGGAAGGCGTACGGATCCGCCTTGAACACCAGCTCGTCCTGCCGGGTGGTAAGGCAGAACTTGTACACATCGTACTCACGGATGCCGGGGATAAACGCCTCCCAGATGCCCTCGTCCAGCTTGGCCATGGGGTGAGCGCCGGGCACCCAGCTGTTGAAATCGCCCACCACGCTGACAGCTTTGGCGTGGGGAGCCCAGACGCGGAACACCACGCCCTCTTCCCCGCCCTGGCAGTCAAAGTGGGCGCCGAAAAACCGATATGCCTCAAAGTTGTTTCCCTGCTTGAACAGGTATATGGGCAGATCGGCCGGATTATTCTGTTTCTTCACGGTGACTCCCTCCCTGTGGGCCTTACGCCTCACTTTCATCTATAATCTTACTCATTTTAGGGGTGGTTTTCAAGGGTTTTCTGTCATATACTGCTAAAAAAACAATTTTGTTTTTCCTTGTTTTATGCAGTTTTTACAGTGTTGTTGAATAATCCTTGGGTATTCACTATAGTTTTGAAAAACTGCTGATTTTTTTGCCGCATTTTAACATTCGGGCAGCAATAAATAACCCCCGGCCAAGCCGGGGGTTATTTACATGCGGGCATAGCCCTAGAATACTAGCATGCGCGTCACGTCGCGCAAGTACGGTCTGCCAGCCGCGAAAGTTCTGTTACTTGCCGCCCGTAAACGGGCGCTTTAGAAGTTCGGCATGGTCAGTTGCTCTCCTGCTTTGTCCTGCTCGTACTGTCGTTGGATGTACTCCTGTATCTTCTTTGCATTTTTCCCTGCCGTGTCCACATAGTACCCACGGCACCAGAATTCCCGGTTCCGGTATTTATATTTTAGCTCCGGAAACTTCTCGTACAGCATCAGGCTACTCTTTCCTTTTAGGTACCCCTTGAAACTTGCTACCGCTATCTTTGGCGGTATCTCGATCAGCATGTGGATGTGGTCCGGGCACACCTCCG
>NZ_DBFNWJ010000041.1:0-27119 GCF_048426865.1 Candidatus Allofournierella merdipullorum | reverse complement strand
CCCCCCCCCCGCCGCTTTTGGCCCCCCCCCGCGCCGCTTTTGTTATTTCTTCCCCTCGTTTGCCAGATGGCTCTCCAGCCGGTGGATGAGCATTTCCACCGCCACCGGGTTCTTGCCGCCCTCGGGAATGATGAGGTCGGCCCGGCGCTTGCTGGGCTCCACGAACTGCTCGTGCATGGGCTTCACGGTGGTCAGGTACTGGGTGACCACGCTGTCCAGCGTGCGGCCGCGCTTTTTCACGTCCCGCACGATGCGCCGCAGGATGCGCACGTCGGCGTCGGTGTCCACGAACACCTTGATGTCCATCAGATCGCACAGCTCCGGGCTGGCAAAGATGAGGATGCCCTCCACCAGGATCACCGGCGCGGGGTGGATCTGGATGAAGTCATCGGAGCGGTTGTGCTGGGAGAAATCGTACACCGGGCACAGCACCGTCTCGCCCGCCTTCAGGGCCTTGATGTGCTCCACCATCAGCTCCGTCTCAAAGGCGTTGGGGTGGTCGTAGTTGGTCAGGCACCGCTGCTCGTAGGTCAGCTCGTCCTGACGCTTGTAGTAGTTGTCGTGGCTGATGACGCTGATCTGGTCGCCGAAGCGCTCCTTCAGCCGCTTGGTCAGCGTGGTCTTTCCGCTGCCGGTACCGCCGGCAATGCCCAGTACCATAATGCTCATACCAATGTCTCCTTTATGTTTGTGCCGCCGGCCCGCTGCCGGCGGAAAAAGACGGGGGATCTTGCGCCCCGGGGCCTGCCTGCCGCCCTCAGTCCGCAGGCAGATTGGGCCGGTCCTGGTCGCCGTCGGCCTTGAACAGCACGAAGCGGTCGGGGTCGCTGGTGAAGTAGTAGTATTCGGTGTTCTCAAACAGGGGCGGCTGCAGGTAGTTGGGCAGGATATTTGCGTCCCCCTCTTTGCGCTCGGAAAAGCCCGCCGCAGCCATCACCGCCGGGTCCACCCCGGCGCAGTAGCACTCGGCGTACTCCGCGCCGCTTTGCTTCAAAAGCCCGTCGATGGCCGCCCCCAGCCGGGGCAGCAGGGAAGTGTCGCCCACAAAATCGGCGATGCGCAGGGCCTTGCCCTGGCCGCTGTCCACCACGCGGCAGACCAGATACGCCAGCAGATGCCCGCCCGCCTTCGCGGCGTAGACCGAATAGGTCAGGTGGGGGAAGGCGAAGTACCGCCGCTGCATGTACCACACATCCTTGCGGGGGGTGTGGGGGCTGGCCGGCATACCCAGCGCAGCCAGCGCTTCGGGGCTTTTCACCGGCTCCAGTGTAAGGTCACCCCCGGCGGGCAGCACGGGGGCGTCTGTCACCCGGGCCAGCCGGTATTCGGGAAGGCCCGCCAGCCGGTAGAAATGGCCCACCCGGTCGGCGTACCAGCCGAGAAAACGGTAAAAGGCCATGGTCTTGGGGCGGATGTTGTTGCAGGCCACCACCTGCGCGCCGGTGAGGGTGGGCAGAGCGTCCATCAGTTCCAGCCCTACGCCGTTGTGCCCCTTGGCCGCCACCCAAACCGACACCCAGATGTCGGCGTCGGGGGCGTTTGAGGCCCGTATGTAGCCGGCAACGGCCACAAGCGCGCCCTCCGCTTCGGCCAGGGCGAACTGCAGCTGCTCGCCGCTTTTGTAATAAAAGTTGAAATATTCCTCCCGGTTGACAAGGGGCAGCCGCCAGTCGAAGTTGGCGTTGATGAAATCCACCACTTTTTGGGCCTCGTCCGGGCGGGCGAGACGCAGCACCGGGGCGCTCACAGGGCGCTCCCTCCGGTGATGGGCAGGGTAACGCCGGTGATGAAGCCGGCTTCGTCACTGAGCAGGAACGCCATGGCGGGCACCACGTCCGCCGGGGTGGCGTTGCGGCCCATGGGGTTCGACTCGGCGCTGGCCTGCACGATCAGGTCGCTGGTGTCGGCCAGGAATTTGGTCTCCATCATGCTGGGAGCCACGCAGTTCACCGTGACGCCGAAGGAAGCGTAGTCCGCCGCTAGGCTCTTGGCAAGGCCGCCCAGGGCGCTCTTGACCATGATGTAGGCGGCGGTGTTCTTGGGGGGCAGGCCCAGCAGATAGCTGGTGAGCATGAAGAGCACCCGGCCCTTCTTCGCCTTGGCCATGGCGGGCACAAAGGCCTTGCACAGCGCCACCGCGCTGCGCAGCTGCACGCTCATGTCCTTTTCAAAACGCTCCTCGTCGAACTTCTTGAATTTGGTGTTCACCACCCGCAAAGCGGGCAGATGCACGAAGTGGGTGGGGGCGGGGCAGGTGGCCTGCACGTCGGCGATGAAGGCTTCCAGCGCCTTTTCGTTGGTCAGGTCCACGTCGTAGGTGCGGATGGTGCCGGGGTGCTCCTTGCACAGCTCGGCCAGGCCCCCCAGGTCGCCCGCGCCCTGGGCGATGAACAGATCCCCCGGCTGCCACAGGCGGCGGATGAGGGCGCAGCCCACGTCGCTGGACGCACCGGTGATGAGATAAACGTTGCTCATGTGTCCTCCTTATTTCGCCACGCCGGCCTTGATGAGCCCGCGGGTGACCTTCTGGCCGTTCTGGTTCTCGATGACCGCCTTGACGGTGATCTCGCCGAAGGTGTCGTTCACCTCGGTCACCTTGCCGGTGACGGTGAGGGTGTCGCCGATGAAAACGGGTTTGGCGAACTTGGCCTCCACGCTGTGGAGCAGGCAGTGCTCGCCGGGCAGGTAGACCCCCGCCAGGGTGGAGAAAAAGCTGGCGCCCAGCATGCCGTAGACCACCCGCCCGGGATAGCCCCGGCCGGCGGCGTAGTCCGCGTCCATGTGGATGGGGCTGTTGTCGCCGGAAACGGCGTAAAAGGCGTCCATCATCGCCTCGGTCACGGTGACGGTGAAGCTCTCGGTCATGCCGGGGGCGATGTCAGCCAGAGTGTAGCTGTTCATGGGTGAAAAACTCCTTTTTCTTCAAAAAAGGCCGGGCAGGTGCCCGGCCTTTTGGCTGCGTAAAATCAGGCGGTGAGCCGCTCGATCAGATCCAGCAGGTCGCCCACGTTCTCCAGACCGCGCACGTCCTCCAGCTTGAACTTGAGGCCGAACTTCTTCTCCATGGCGGTGAGCAGGTTGATCTGCTCCAGGCTGTCCCAGTCCTCAATGTCGTCGGCGCAGGTCTCGCGGGTGATGACCAGTTCCTCGTCGTCGAAGTTGTCGCGGAAAATCTCCTGCACGGCCTCGAAAATGCTCTGCTTATCCATTGTTTGAACGCTCCTTTTCGGGTCAGACCCGTTTGATCTCCATCACGCCGCACTGGGGCTGGTAGCCCTCGAAGCCGGTGAACTCAAAGGTGCAGTTGCCGGCCTCGTCCTCGGCGGTTTTTACAAAGCCGATTGTAGCATAAAAATCCTTCACAAGCAAGTTTTTGGCGGTGGGGTAGTAGTGACCCACGATGGTCTTGACTCCCGCCTCGGCGGCCCGGCGCACCAGCTCGTCGAACATGGCGTGCTCCAGCCGGCGCTTGAAGGTGCGGCAGCTCATGATCCACAGGTCCATCTCCAGCACGTCGCCCTGCTTGTGGCCGATCATGGCGGTGACAAGGCCGTTGTCGCCGAACTTGTCCACCAGGCGGCCGTACTGGGTGATGTACTCGTCGTTGTCCAGCAGGCTCTCCACCTCGGCGGCGGTGTAGCGGCGGGTGGTCAGGTTGAACTGGTTGGTCTTGTTGATGAGCTGGGTGATGCGCTCGGCGTGGGGCGCGTCAAAAGCCCCGATCTCGCACACCATGTCCAGGCTCTTGAGATAGTCGTCGTAGTTGCCGAAGCTCTGCTCCAGCTGGGCGCGCTGGGCGTTCTGCTTGTACATCTCTGCCCGCTTTTTGTCATCCGCCGAGAGGGTGGTCACCTCAAAGTAGCCCGCCCGGTCGATGGCGGCGATGTACTCCTCGGGGCAGGAAAGCTCCGGTACCGTGACCATGGGCAGTTCCCGGCGCACGATCTCCCGCTCGGCGGGGTTGTCGTCCACAAAGACGAAGCTCTCGGGCAGGATGTTGATCTCTTTGGCCATGGCGGCGATGTTCAGATGCTTGGGGTCCCAGTTGGCCTTGAAGCAGAGGAAGTCGTCCGCTTTCAGAACGCTGTCCGCACGGTCAAAGCCGGTGCGGGCGATGGACTCCTCGTTCTTGCTGCACACGTTCAGCAGGATGCCCAGCTTGCCCAGGGCCTTCAGATAGCTCTGGAATTCGGCGTAGGCCATGCCGGCGGGAGTCTCGTTGCCCATCACGATGCCCTCGGCGCCGTCGTCGCCGATGATGCCGCCCCAGAGGGTGTTGTCCAGGTCAAGGGCCAGAGCCTTCTTGTTCTTGCCCAGCAGGCTCTTGATGATGTTGGCCACGCTCTGGCACAGGTAGGGCAGGCACTCCAGACTCACCGCGTACTTGTAGGCGTACCAGGCGGTGGGGTCGCTGAACCGGTCCATGCCGTAGAGGGCCTGCAGGTAGGCCAGGTCGTTGATGTACAGGTTCGGGGTGGCCTCGGCCAGCGCCGCCAGCTTCTCGTTCAGCTTGCGCACAAAGCGCACCCGTCCGTGAACATCCACGCCTTCCCGGTTGCCCATCACCCGGTAGAGGGGCAGGTCGAAGTTGTTGATGACCACCGGGCAGCCGAAGCCCAGCGCCGCCTTGACCGCCTGCTCAAAGCGGGCGAACTCCGCGTTCAGTTTTTCCTCGCAGGCCGCGGCGTCGTCCTCGGCCTCGGGCCAGAGCTTGATGTTCCGCTGGCTGGTGTGGATGTAGATGAAGTCCGGGGCGAAGGCTTTCAGCGAGCCGTCGTCGAACACCAGATTCTCGAAGAACAGGGAATAGCCGCCCTCGTAGAATTCCGGCCGGATGCCGTTGGCCAGCAGGAACAGTTCCAGAATGTTCTTGATCTCGCCGATGGTGCTGCCGCTCATCAGAGCCACTTTCTTGGGGACGAGGCCCTCTTTCTGCAAAAGCTCGCGCTTGATGCGCCGCTTCTGCTGCAAGACCAGGGCGGGGTCGAAATCACTGCGCAAAAGATCCACGGTGACGCCTCCGTTTGTTTACAAATTTTTACAAAATCATTGTACCATAGCCCCCGTACAAAAGCAACCGAGAAAGGCTCCGCCCTCAGGCCCCGAAGTCTTCCAGCAGCCGGTCCAGCCGCTCCTCGCTCTCCACCGGGATGCCCTTTTGCAGCGCGGCCACGTCCTGCTCGGGCAAAAGGTGGGTGTAGATGTCGTACACCTGCAGCGGTTCGTCGGCTCCCGGGGCGAACACCGCCAGCCTGCCGCCGTGATCTTTTAAAAGGTAGGGCGCCGCCGAGGACGTCTCCTGCGGCGCCGTGCGCCCCGGCCGGACCATCCAGAAAAGGCTCAATGCAAGGCTCGCGGCGCACAGCACCGCCAGCAGCGCCACCCAGATCTTTGTCATGAAAAAGACCCCCTTTCACGGCCAGTATGGGCCCTGCCCGGGCCGTTCATACAATTTTCAGGGGGATTTCACTGTACTTGCGGGGGCGTGTTGTGGTATAATACCACCATGGCGGTCCGCGGCCGTCTGTTTTCGTTTGCGCGAAAAGACGTGCCGGGCCGCTGAGTACACACCGATTTTTCCGCAAAGGAGGCGGTCCTCATAGAATCCAACGAGCATCGCAGCATCCGTCGTCCCGACGGTTCCGGCACCTCCGGCGCCCACAGCGCCGGCTCCACCGGTTCCGCCCAGGGCCGGAAACTCAATCGCAGCGGCATCTCCCACAGCTCTGCCGCGTCCCGCGCTTCTTCCGGTGAGCGCCCGGTCTCCGGCCGCAGCGCTTCCCACAGCGGCTCCGGCCGCACCGCCAGCTCCAAGAACGGGCCTTCCCGCATCTCCTCTTCGCCCCGGCGCACCGCGCGCCCGGCGGGCCAGGAGCCGGGGGAGGGCAATGGTTCCCACGGGCCCCGGGGCAAGAAGCAGTCCAAGGGCATGCGCATCTTCAAGGGTTTCATGAAGTTCGTTGCCGCCTGCATCTGCCTGGGCGTGATGGTGGGCAGTGTGCTGGCCGTTCTGCTGAGCCTCTACGCCGTGGAGATCACCGCCAACGACGCCGAACTGCTGGATCTGACCAACCTGGAGCTGGCCCAGACCAGCCAGCTGCTGGCCCGGGACCACGACACCGGCGAGTGGGTGGTGGTTGAGGAATGGCACGACAGCAACGACCGCGAGTGGGTGGACCTGCAGGAGATCGAGTCCAACCCCTATCTTAAGTGGGCCTTCATCTGCGTGGAGGACAAGGACTTCTACGAGCACAGCGGCGTGAACTTCAAGCGCACCTTCGCCGCCGGCGTCAACTACATCGCCACCAAACTGGGCTTCCCCATCTATGACAGCATGCAGGGCGCTTCCACCCTGGACCAGCAGCTCATCAAGAACATCCTGGGCGACGACGACGTGTCGGTGGACCGCAAGCTGCGGGAAATTTTCCGCGCCCTGGGCCTGGACAAGCGCTATGACAAGGACACTATCCTGGAGGCCTACCTGAACACGGTGAGCCTTTCCGGCTCCATCGCCGGCGTCAAGGCGGGCGCGTCCAACTATTTCGGCATCGAGGATCTGGCGCAGCTGTCCCCGGCGGAGTGCGCCAGCATCGCGGCCATCACCAAGAACCCCACCGGCTACAACCCCTACACCAACCCCGAGCAGCACCTGCAGCGCCGCAACTGGATCCTGCAGCTGATGCACGAGCAGGGCAAACTCACCGATTCCGAGTACAACGACGCGGTGAACAGCCCGCTGGTGCTGGCGGAGGAGAAGGAGGCCGAGGTGGTCACCACCTCTTCCAACAACTCCTACTTTGCCGATGCGGTGTACAAGATGCTGCAGCAGCAGCTTCAGGACGAGCTGGGCTACACCGCCGCCGAGGCCCATAACCTCATCTACAACGGCGGTCTGCGCATCTACACCACCATGGACCCCTATATCCAGGAGGAAATGGAGAAGATCATGCTCAATGCCGACGACGCCATCCCGGCGCTGTGGCATGAGGAAGAGATCCTCCAGAGCCAGGTGCCCGAGCCTTCCGAGCTGGAAAACATCGTTGTGAACGATGGCGGCACTTATAAGACCGGCACCAACTCCAAGGGCGAGCCGGTGTACTACTACAACGCCCGCACCCAGGCGGCCATGCTCACCATGGACTACTCCGGCCAGGTGCTGGCGCTGGTGGGCGGCCTGGGCGAAAAGACCACCGACCTGGGCCTCAACCGGGCGGTGGCCCCCGAGTACGGCGGCACCCAGCGGTCGGTGGGTTCTACCATGAAACCGCTGGCGGCCTACTCCCTGGGCATCGACTCCGGCCTCATTCATTACTCCAGCGCCCTGCCCGATCTGGGCGTGGGCAAGATCGTTGCCAAGGAGTATCGGTCTTCCTATCCTCAGCTTGGCACCCAGATGTACGAGAACGACGCCCCCGAGGTGCTGGCCAATCCCAGCATCTGGCAGGACTGGCCCACCAACTATGAAGGGTTTGGCGACGGCGCGCTGGTCACTGTGAATACCGCCATCGCCCGTTCCAAGAACACCATTGCCGTGCGTGTGGGCCAGCGTGTGGGCAAGGATTATATGTACAGCTTCGCCCACGACACTCTGGGCATGACCCATCTCACCGAGGCGGACGCTGATTACGCCCCCATGGTGCTGGGCAGCTTCTCCCAGGGTATCAGTCTGATGGAGCTCACCGGCGCCTACCAGATGTTTGGCAACGGCGGCGAGTACGTCACCCCCCACCTCTACACCGTGGTGGAGAACGCCGTCACCGGCGAGGTCATTCTGGACAATACCGTCAATGTGGTGCACACCCAGGCCATCAAGCCCAGCACCGCCATGATCATGAACCGGCTGCTGCAGGGGGTTCTGGGCCCCAACGGCACCGCCGGCACGTCCATCAAGCCTGCCGGTGAGATGGAGGCCGCCGCCAAGACCGGTACCACCACCGACAACCACGATTTCACCTTTGTTGGCCTGACTCCCTATTATGTCACCGGTGTGTGGTGGGGCTATGATCAGCCCTACGATATCACTGCGGTGAAGCGCGGCCAGAATGCAAAGCCCATCCAGAAGGCGTGGAAACAGCTGATGGATACCATCCAGGCCGACCTGGAGACCAAGAGCTTCCCGGTGAGCGAGGATGTGCAGACGGCTACCTTCTGCGCGGACAGCGGCGAACTTGCCGTCAACTGCCCCAACACGGCAGTCGGTTATTACACCGCTGACAATATGCCCGGCTACTGCACCATGCATCCGTAAGTGAAAAACAAAAGGGCCCCATCTGTGCGCAAATCGCGCACAGATGGGGCCCTTTGTGTATTGTGTGCAAACGAAATGCCCTGCGGGGGGCCAAACTGCTCCATTTGCCGAAAATCGCGGCGCAGCCGGTTTCACCCTTGCACTTTGGCATGGCAAAGTGGTATAGTATAAACATTGTAACACCTTTGGACACAAATGTGCTTTCATCGAGTACAATCGCGCCCCGGCGGCGGGGATTTTGGAGGAGAGGTATGGAACGTCGTTTCTTGCTGGTGGACGCAAGCGTTCTGCCGGATGTTTTCATCAAGGTGCTCAAGGCCAAGGAGCTGCTGGCCAGCGGCACGGTGCGCAACATCTCGTCGGCGGCGCGGCAGGCGGGCCTGTCCCGCAGCGCGTTTTATAAGTACAAAGACTGCGTGTTCGATGCCCGGAACAACCGCAAGGTCATCACCGTGCTGGCCACCCTGCTGGATGAGACCGGCGCCTTGCAGGCGCTGCTGGCAGGCATCAGCGCGGCGGGCGGCAGCGTGGTCACCATCAACCAGTCCACGCCGGAGAGCGGCGCGGCGCAGGTGGCGGTGAGCGTGCGCACCGACACCATGCAGATGAGCGTGGAGGAGATGCTCCAGAAACTCCGCCGCCAGCGCACGGTGGTGGAGATCCGCCAGGGCGTGTGAGCCCGGCGCAAACGCAAAGCAGGAAAGGAACGAACGGATCTATGGCAAAAATCGCGATCCTGGGCTTCGGCACCGTGGGCGGCGGTGTGCTGGAAGTGCTGCGCCGCAACGCGGCCAGCGTCAGCCGCCGCGCGGGCCAGCCGGTGGAGGTAAAATACATCCTGGACATCCGGGATTTCAGCGGCCACCCCGACGCCGCCCTTTTTGTGGATAACATCGACACCATTCTGGCCGACCCGGAGATAACCGTGGTGGTGGAGACCATCGGCGGCACCAAATTCGCCTACCCCTATGTGCGCAAGGCACTGGAGAGCGGGCGCAGTGTGGTGACCAGCAACAAGGAGATGGTGGCCACCTACGGCGCGGAGCTTCTGGCTCTTGCGCGGGAGAAGGGCGTGGCCTTTCTTTTCGAGGCCAGCGTGGGCGGCGGTACCCCCATCATCACCCCCATGCACCAGTGCCTGGCGGCCAACGTCATCACCCAGGTGCAGGGCATCGTGAACGGCACCACCAACTTCATGCTCACCAAGATGGCCCGGGAGGAAATGGGCTTTGACGAGGCGCTGAAAATTGCCCAGCAGCTGGGCTACGCCGAGACCAAGGACCCCGGCGACGACGTGGACGGCCCCGACGCCTGCCGCAAAATCGCCATTCTGGCCAGCATCGCTTTTGGGCGGCATTTCTATCCCAAAAACATTCCCACCCGGGGCATCCGTGCCATCACTGTGGCGGACATCGCCGCCGCGGCCCGGCTGGACTGTGTCATCAAGCTCATCGCCTGGGCCAAGCAGGACGCCGAGGGCCATGTGACCGCGGCGGTGGAACCCATGCTGGTGCCCCGCTCCAACCAGCTGGCCGGCGTGGACGACGTGTTCAACGCGGTGCTGGTGAAGGGCGATATGCTGGGCGATGTGGTGTTCTATGGCAAGGGCGCGGGACGCCTGCCCACCGCCAGCGCGGTGGTGGCGGACGTGATCGACGCGCTCAAACAGGGCGATTCGGTCCACGACAGCCTGTTCTGGCTGCCCAGCGAGCCCTTTGACGGCCTTCTGGAAGACCCCACCCCCGCCGCCTGCTATGTGCGGGTGAAAGGGCTGCCCGCCACCGTGCTGCCCGCGCTGTACGGCGAGGGCGAGCTGGTGAGCGACGACGGCGCCGAGGCGGCCTATCTTGTGACCCACATCGACCCCCGCGGCCTGGAGGAGGCTGCCCGCAAGGTGACTGCCCTGGGCGGCAAGGTGGAGCTGGTGCTGCGCCAGCTCAGCGACTGAGGGAGGGATACTGATGGTAAAGGTGATCGTGCCCGCCACCAGCGCCAACGTGGGCGCCGGGTTTGACGCGCTGGGCCTTGCGCTGTCCATGCACAACACCGTCACGCTGGAAGAGAGCGACCGCATCGACATTCTGGCCAGCGACGGAACGCTCATCCCCACCGGCACCGGCAACCTGGTCTACCGCTCGGCCAAGGCGGTGTTCGACCAGCTGGGCCAGCCTCTGAAGGGCATCCGCATCCGCCAGGAGAACCCCATCCCCATGGCCCGGGGCCTGGGTTCCAGCTCCGCCTGCATCGTGGCGGGCATTCTGGGCGCCAACGCCCTTCTGGGCTCGCCGCTCACCCAGCGGCAGATGCTCACACTGGCCACCAGCATCGAGGGCCACCCGGACAACGTGGCTCCCGCCATGCTGGGCGGCTTTGTCACCAGCGTCTACGACGAGGGCCAGGTGTACAGCGTGCGCAAGTCCATCGACGAGGAGCTGGCCTTCGCGGCCTTCATCCCCAACTTCAAGCTGCTCACCGAGAAGGCCCGTGCGGCTCTGCCCAAAACGGTGGACCGGGCGGACGCGGTGTACAACCTGTCCCGGGCGGCGCTGGCCACCGCCGCCTTCTGCGACGGCGACTACGAACTTTTGAAGGTGGCCACCAAGGACGCGCTGCACCAGCAGTACCGTCTGCCCCTGATCCCCGGCGGCGAGCGCATCTTTGAGCTGGCCTGGGACCTGGGCGCCTATGCGGTGTACATCTCCGGCGCAGGCCCCACCATCATGGCGGTGGTCCATCGGGACAACAGCGATTTCTTCGGCCGCGCCGAGGAGCTGCTGGCCGAGACGCCGGAGACGCTGGCGTTCTCGCTGCGGCGAATGCTTGCGGATAACACCGGCGCTGTGGTAGAATAAGACCGTGCCGACGCATACATATATGCAGGGAGGCACTTTGAGAGAGGGAGTTGAGGAAATTTGGCCTTGATCGTGCAAAAATTCGGCGGCAGTTCCGTGGCCGATCGGGATCGGGTGTTCAACGTGGCCCGCATCGTGGCCGCCACCCGGAAGGCCGGCAACGACGTGGTGGTGGTGGTGTCCGCCCAGGGCGACACCACCGACGACCTGATCGCCAAGGCGGCCGAGATCACAAGCGAGCCCAGCCGGCGTGAAATGGATATGCTGCTGGCCTCCGGCGAGCAGATCTCCATCGCGCTGCTGGCCATGGCTCTGAGCGAGCTGGGTGTGCAGGCGGTGAGTCTCACCGGCTGGCAGGCGGGCTTCATCACCGACCGCGCCTATTCCAAGGCGCGCATCCGCCGGCTGGATACCGAGCGGGTGGAAAGCGAACTGGCCCGCAACCGCGTGGTGGTGGTGGCGGGCTTCCAGGGCATGAACCGCCTGGAAGACATCACCACTCTGGGCCGGGGCGGCTCCGACACCAGCGCCGTGGCGCTGGCTGCCGCGCTGCACGCCGACCGCTGCCAGATCTACACCGACGTGGAAGGCGTTTACACCGCCGACCCGCGCAAGGTGCCCGGCGCCCGCAAGCTGGACCAGATCACCTTTGACGAGATGCTGGAACTGGCGAGCCTGGGCGCGCAGGTGCTGAACAACCGCAGCGTGGAGCTTGCCAAGAAATACGGCGTGGAGCTGGAGGTGCTCTCCAGCCTGAACCCTGTGCCGGGTACCATTGTGAAGGAGGTAGCAGACGATATGGAAGGAATGCTCATCAAGGGCGTTGCCAAGGACACCGACGTGGCGGTGATCTCCATCATGGAGGTGCCGGACGTGCCGGGCATGTCCTTCAAAGTGTTCGGCGCGCTGGCCAGCCGCAACATCAACGTGGACATCATCCTGCAGTCCACCGGCCGCGGCGGCAATAAGGATCTGATCTTCACCGTGCCTCTGGGCGAGGCCGAGAACGCGGTGGAGGTGCTCAAGGAGAACCAGCCCCGCTTCGGCGGCAAGGAGATCAAGGTGGAAAAGAACTACGCCAAGGTCAGCGTTGTGGGCGCGGGCATGCAGTCCAACCCCGGCGTGGCCAGCCGTATGTTCGAGGCCCTGTTCGAGGCCAACGTGAACATCCACATGATCAGCACCAGCGAGATCAAGATCAGCGTCATCATCGACGAAAAAGAGGCCGACCGGGCCGTGAGCGCCATCCACGGCGTGTTCATTCCCTGACCGGGCCTTCAAAACAAGCAATTTTTCGCGGCGCGGCTGCTTGGCCGGGGCGGGCAGCCTTGGCTTTGCTGCCGTGCCGTTTGCCGCCCTTTTCGGCAGTTTGCCCATTGCGCCGGGCGCTGCCTTGTTCACTTGTTCCAAAGAATGTACGGCCTGCCGGCCGAACAACATTTCAGGAAAGGAGAGACGCCCATGATCAGCATCGCCATTGTGGAGGACGAGGACTCCTGCGCAAAGCAGATGGAAGAATATCTGGCCCGCTACGCCGCGGAGAGCGGCGAGGAGTTTGAGACGGTGCGCTTTTGCGACGGCGACGAGATCCTGGAGAACTACCGCGCCCAGTACGACATCATTCTGATGGACGTGCAGATGAAGTTCATGGACGGCATGACCGCCGCCGAGGAGATCCGCAAGGTGGACCCGGAGGTGGTCATCATCTTCATCACCAACATGGCCCAGTACGCCATCCGGGGCTATGCGGTGGACGCGCTGGACTATGTGCTCAAGCCGGTGAGTTACTTCGCCTTCAGCCAGCGGCTGGAGCGGGCCATCGGTCGGATGAAGCGCCGGGCGCGGCGCTACATGACCATCGCCATCCGGGGCGGCGCCCGCAAGCTGGACATCTCCAGCATCCTGTATGTGGAGAGCCAGGGCCACAACCTGGTGTTCGCCACCGAAGGGGAAGAGCACACCACCACCGGCACCATCCGGGAGGTGGAGGAAAAGCTGGAGAGCTTCGGCTTTTTCCGGTGCAACAAGGGCTGCCTTGTGAATCTGGAGCATGTGGACGGCGTGCGCGACGGCTGTGCCATCGTGAGCGGACGGGCCCTGCCCATCAGCCGCGGGCGCAAGAATGAATTCCTGGCGGCGCTGACCGACTATGTGGGCGAGGTGGTCAAATGAACCCGGGCGATCTGGCGGACATCCCCCGCCTGTATACGGCGCTGGCCGAGTGGCTGGCCTGCCTTGTCTACATCCTTTCGCTGCGGCCCGCAAAACGTTCCAGCCTGCGCTTCTGGGGCATCGCGGCGGGCATGCTGGCGGCACAGAGCGCCTTCCTTGTTGCCACCGACGATGTGCCGCTGGCCTGGTGGATCCCCTGCATGCTGGGGGCCATCGCGCTGATGTTCCTGTTTCTGTTCCTCGGCTGCGGCCGGGGCGCGCTGAACGCCGGTTATTACACCGTGCGCGCCTTCATCCTGGCGGAGTTCGGCGCTTCGCTGGAGTGGCAGCTTTACTATCACTTCGCCAACCTGGCGGGGCAGGATGTGCTTCTTGCCCGGCTGGGCTTTCTGACGGTAGTGTACGGCGCGGTGTTCGGCCTGATGTTCCTGCTGGAGACCCGCAGCCATGCGGCGGAGCATCCCATCACCGTCACCCCCCGGGAGCTGGCCAACGCGGCCATCATCGGCGCGGCGGCGTTCCTCATCAGCAACCTCAGCTACACCCAGGCGGACACCCCGTTCAGCAGCCAGTATGTGAGCGACATCTTCAACATCCGCACGCTGGTGGATCTGGGGGGCATCGCCATCCTTTATGCCTATCATCTGCAGCGGGCGGAGCTGCAGATGCGCCACGAGCTGGAGACCATCGACAGCATCCTGCGCAGCCAGTACGCCCAGTACCAGCAGTCGCGGGAAAGCATCGACCTCATCAACCGCAAATACCACGATCTGAAACACCAGATCGCCGCGCTGCGGGCCGAGCCGGACGCCGCCCGGCGCAGCGCCTGGCTGGACGAGATGGAGAGCGACATCAACACCTACGAAGCCCAGAACAAGACCGGCAACCAGGTGCTGGACGTGCTGCTCACCGGCAAGAGCCTCTACTGCCAGAAGCACGGCATCCATCTCACCACCGTGGCCGACGGCACGGTGCTGGCGGGAGTGAGCCCCATGGACCTGTGCACCCTGGTGGGCAACGCGCTGGACAACGCCATCGAGAGCGTGAAAAAGATCGAGGACCGGGAAAAGCGCCTCATCCATGTGGCGGTGTCCCGTCAGAAAAACTTCGCGCTGCTGCGGTTTGAGAACTGCTTTGAAGGGGAGCTGACCTTCGAGAACGGCCTGCCCCTCACCACCAAGGGCGACACCGACTACCACGGCTACGGCCTCAAGAGCATCCGCCGCACCGCCCAGAAATACGGCGGCACCGTGACGGTGAACACCCGGAAAAATTGGTTCGAGCTGAAGATCCTCCTGCCGCTGGAGGACAGCTCCGCCGCCCAATAAATACCAGAAAAAAGCCCGACTTGTGCGTGCTGCACAAACAAGTCGGGCTTTTCGTTGCGCTTTTGCACAAAGCGTTTTCCCGTTTGTGCCGGAAAAATGGCAGTTTGTCCCTCCGATGCGCCCGAACCTAAAATCTATGTTAAAGTAGGAACCGTGATAACGCGCGGGGAAACGCCCCCGGCGGAACAATGCAAGGAGGAATCGCAAAATGTTAGCCATCAACATTCAAGACGTGATCAACGTTTTGTCCAGCGTGAAGACCCATCTGATCGTGCTGGGCGTTGTTCTCGTCGTCGCGCTGGCGGTGATCATTGCCTGCAAGGCTCTGCCCGTCGCGAAGAAGAAACTCGTCCGCAGCAGCGCCCTGATCGCCCTGGGCCTGGCGGTCATCATCGTGGTGAACACCATCTGCTTCGGACCCATGTTCACCATGATCAACTTGGCCATGGGCGGCGGCTCCATCACCGAGGAGAGCATGGCCGAGGCCTACGAGGTCAACACCGAGCTGGTGAGCGAAGGCGTCACCCTGCTGGAGAACAACGGTGCTCTGCCCCTGGCCAGCGGCGCCAACGTGAACGTCTTCGGCTGGGCTTCCACCGCCCCCGTTTACGGCGGCGTGGGTTCCGGCGCTCTGAACGACCAGTACGCCGTGACCGACCTGATCACCGGCCTTAAGAACGCCGGCCTGAACGTCAACCAGGATCTGGTGGACTTCTACGAGGCTTACCAGGCCGAGCGTCCCAGTGTGGGCATGTGGGCCCAGGACTGGACCCTGCCCGAGCCCAACGTCAACGCCTACACCGATGAACTGATGGCCTCCGCCAAGGAGTTTTCCGACACCGCGCTGGTGGTCATCTCTCGTCCCGGCGGCGAGAACGCCGATATGCCCACCGACATGGCCGCCGTTGTGGACGGCACCTGGAAAGAGCGTGACGCTCTGACCGGCAACTCCTACTTCAACGGCGTCTACGACGACACCCTGAACGAGGGCAACGACTGGGATGCCGGCGACCATTACCTGCAGCTGAGCAACCGCGAGGAAGAGATGCTGCAGATGGTCTGCGATAACTTCGACAAGGTCATCGTGCTGATCAACACCAACAACGCCATGGAGCTGGGCTTCCTGGAGGAGTACGGTGTGGACGCCGCAGTCTACACTCCCTGCCCCGGCCAGAACGGTTTTGACGCCGTGGGCCTGGTGCTGGCCGGTGAGGTGAACCCCTCCGGCAAGACCGTGGACACCTTCCTCTACGACCTGTTCAACACCCCCATCGCCAACAACTTCGGCCAGTTCATGTATGACAACATGGACGAGTACGCCGTGGTCTCCACCAACTTCTCCAGCGGTGAGGAAGTCACCGCCATGCCCAGCTTCGTGAACTACGTCGAGGGCATCTACGTGGGCTACAAGTTCTACGAGACCGCCGCCGCAGAGGGCCTGATCGACTACGACTCCACCGTTGTGTATCCCTTCGGCTACGGCCTGAGCTACACCACCTTCGAGCAGACCATGAGCGACATCACCGTGGACGGTGATACCATCAGCTTCGACGTGACCGTCACCAACACCGGCAGCGTGGCCGGCAAGAACGTGGTGGAGGTCTTCTACAACCCGCCCTACACCAACGGCGGCATCGAGAAAGCCACTGCCAACCTGGTGGCCTTCGACAAGACCGACGTGCTGGAGCCCGGCGCTTCCCAGACCCTGACCATCAGCTTCAAGGCTGAGGACATGGCTTCCTACGACACCTACGGCGAGGCTGCCTACGTGCTGGAGGCCGGCGACTACATTATCAGCATCAACTCCGATTCCCACACCGTGCTGGACAGCCGCGTGTACAACGTGCCCGAGACCATTGTCTACGATGAGGGCCGTTCCAACGACCTGACCGCTCCCACCAACCAGTTCGAGAACGTGGAGGGCGACGTTACTTACCTGTCCCGCGCCGACCACTTCGCCAACTACGCCGAGGCTACCGCCGCTCCCGCCAGCCTGTCCATGAGCGACGAGGCCAAGGCCAGCTTCCTGAACAACTCCAACTACGATCCCAACAACTACAACAACGCCGACGACGTGATGCCCACCACCGGCGCCAAGAACAACATCCAGCTGGTGGAGATGCGCGGTCTGGACTACGACGATCCCCAGTGGGATACCTTCCTGGACCAGCTCACCGTCTCTGAGATGAGCGAGCTCATCGCCATGGGCGGCTACCAGACCGCTCCCATCAACAGCATCGGCAAGGTGCAGACCTACGACTGCGACGGCCCCGCTTCCATCAACAACAACTTCACCCAGCAGGGCTCCATCGGCTTTGCCGGCACTGTGATGATGGCTTCCACCTGGAACACCGACACCGTCTACAAGTTCGGTTCCTCCATCGGCCGCATGGCTGATGACCTGGATGTGTCCGGCTGGTACGCTCCCGCCATGAACATCCACCGCTCCGCTTTCAGCGGCCGTAACTTCGAGTACTACTCCGAGGACGGCGTGCTCAGCGGCAAGCTGGCCGCCCAGGCTGTGCAGGGCGCCGAGAGCCACGGCGTGTACTCCTACATCAAGCACTACGCTCTGAACGACCAGGAGACCAACCGCAACACCATGCTCTGCACCTGGGCCAACGAGCAGTCCATCCGCGAGATCTACCTCAAGCCCTTCGAGCTGGCCGTGAAGGAAGGCGGCGCCGACGCGGTGATGTCCTCCTTCAACTACGTCGGCACCGAGTGGGCCGGCGCCTCCAACGCCCTGTGCAACACCGTCCTGCGTGACGAGTGGGGCTTCGTGGGTATGGTCCTGACCGACTACTTCGGCGTCTACGGCTACATGGACGCTGACCAGGCCATCCGGGGCGGCACCGACTTCTGTCTGGTGAACTACCCCACCGAGACCAACTACCTCACCGACACCACCAGCGCCACCGGCGTGCTGGCTGCCCGTCAGGCCTGCAAGAACATCCTCTACACCGTGGTCAACAGCCGCGCTTATGCGGAGGAGAACCTGAATCCCGGCCTGCCCACCTGGCAGCTGATCGGCTACGGCATCGACGCCGTGCTGGTGCTGGTCCTGGCCGCCCTGGAGATCAAGGCTGTCAAGAACTACAAGCGCCGCGTTTCCGAGCAGCCCGTCGTGGCTGTGGCTGAGGGCGAAGGCGCCGCCGAATAACCAAACGTTCGCTTTTTCGGTCTGACCGGGGCGGGGCCTTCGGGTCCCGCCCTGCGGCCGTAAAACCCCGCAGAGCAAGGAGTTTGCAATGAAACACAAGGAACTCATTGAGCAGATGACCCTGGAGAAAAAGTGCGGCCTTTTGTCCGGCCGGGACATCTGGAGCACCCGCCCCGTCCAGCGGCTGGGCGTGCCCGCCATCTACCTGTCTGATGGCCCCACCGGCATGCGCAAGCAGATGGGCGAGGGCGACCATCTGGGCCTGAACGCCAGTCTGCCCGCCACCTGCTGGCCCACCGCCGTCACCGTGGCCTGCGCCTGGGACCCCGCTCTGGGCGAGGAGCTGGGCGCGGCTCTGGGCGAAGAAGCGGTGGCCCAGGGCGTGAGCGTGGTGCTGGGCCCCGGGCTCAACATCCAGCGCAGCCCTCTGTGCGGGCGCAACTTCGAGTACTTCTCCGAGGACCCCATTCTCGCCGGCAAACTGGCCGCGGGCTACATCCGGGGCATCCAGAGCCGGGGCATCGCCGCCTGCCCCAAGCACTTCGCCGCCAACAGCCAGGAGACCCTGCGCATGGCCAGCGACAGTGTGGTGGACGAGCGCACCTTCCGGGAAATTTATCTCACCAACTACGAGATCGCCGTCAAGGAAGGCAAGCCCAAATTCATCATGTCCTCCTACAACAAGATCAACGGCACCTATGCCAACGAGGACAAGACCCTGCTGACCGACATTCTGCGGAACGAGTGGGGCTTTGATGGCGCCGTGGTCACCGACTGGGGCGGCTCCAACGACCATGTGGAGGGCGTCCGGGCCGGCAGCCATCTGGAGATGCCCGGCACCGCCGGCGACTCCGACCGTCAGCTGGCCGCCGCCGTGAAGGCGGGCGTCATCAGCGAGGAAGTGGTGGACCAGCGGGTGGACGAACTGCTGGACGTCATTCTGGCGGTGGCCCCGAAGGAGAAGGCCGACGGCAGCTTTGACAAGGAAGGCCACCACGCGCTGGCCGCAAAAGTGGCCGAGGAGGCCGTGGTGCTGCTGAAGAACGAGGGGAACATTTTGCCGCTGGCCGCCGGCGCGAAGGTGGCCGTCATCGGCGATTTTGCCGCCATCCCCCGTTACCAGGGCGCGGGCAGCAGCCTGGTGAACCCCACCAAGCTGGAGTGCGCGCTGGACGTTCTGGGCAAGATGCCCCTGGAGAGCGTGGGTTACGCCCAGGGCTTCACCCGGGCGGACGCCGTGGACAAGGCCCTCACCGAACAGGCGGTGGCCCTGGCCAAACAGGCGGACACCGTCCTGCTTTACATGGGTCTGCCGGAGATCAGCGAGACCGAGGGCCTGGACCGGGAGCATATGCGCCTGCCGAACAACCAGGTGGAACTGCTGAAAGCGGTGGCCGCGGCGAACCCCAACGTGGTGGTCGTTCTGGCCGCCGGCAGCCCGGTGGAGACCCCCTGGCTGGAGCACTGCAAGGCCCTGGTCTACACCGGCCTGTGCGGCCAGGCGGGCGCTTCGGCCGCCCTGCGGGTCATCTCCGGCCAGGTGTGCCCCGGCGGCCATCTGAGCCAGACCTGGCCCCTGGAATGGGCCGACGAGCCGGTGAGACGCTACTGGCCCGGCCGTCAGCGCACCGCCGAATACCGGGAAGGTCCCTTCGTGGGCTACCGCTGGTTTGAAACGGCGAACAAGCCTGTGCGCTTTGCCTTCGGCTACGGCCTTTCCTACACCACATTTGCCTACAGCGACCTTGCGGTGAGCGAGACCGAGGTCAGCTTTACCCTCACCAACACCGGCAGTGTGGAGGGCGCCGAGGTGGCGCAGGTCTATATCGGAAAGCCCGGCAGCGCGATTTTGCGCCCGGCCAAGGAACTGAAGGGGTTTGCCAAGGTGCGCCTGGCGGAAGGAGAGAGCCGCCGGGTCACCATCCCCCTGGACGATAAGGCTTTCCGCTGGTACGATGTGCAGGCCAAGGCCTGGAAGGTGGAGGGCGGCGAGTACACCGTGATGGTGGGCTCCAGCTGCGCCGACATCCGCCTGTCCGGCAGCGTGAACGTGGCGGGCGAGGCCGTGCAGGCCACCGCGAACAAGGAAGCGCTGGCCTGCTACTACGACCTTGAGCTGGACAATGTGCCCGACGAGGCCTTTGCCGCCCTGCTGGGCCGCGAAGTGCCCGAAGGCAAGTGGGACGAGACCAAGCTGCTGGAGATGAACGACGCCATCTGCCAGATGTACTACGCCAAAAATCCCATCGCCCGGCTGGCGGGCCGCATCCTGACCAATATGAAGGAAAAGAGCATCGCCCAGGGCAAGCCCGACCTGAACATCCTGTTCATCTACAATATGCCCTTCCGCGGCATCGCCAAGATGATGAACGGCATGGTGAGCATGGAGATGGCCGAGGGCATCCTGGTGATGGTCAACGGCCACTTCTTCAAGGGCCTGGGGCAGGTATGGCGCGGCTGGCGAAGCCTTTCCCGCATCGCCAAGGCCGAGAAAAACGCCGCGAAGAACTGAATCCCCGCAATGACCAGGCGCAGAGCGGCCTGGAACAACGCCTGGTACAAGGAGGAAACACCAACAATGAAGTTTTGGAACGACTTTGCAGAAAAGCACCCCGCCGCCGCCAAATGGGTGCGGGAGGGCGGCCTGTTCGTCATCGTCAGCAATCTGATCACCGTGTTCAAGTATCTGATGCTGCAGTTCTTGCCCGCGGCCTTTGCGGGCCTGGGCGACACCGCCTTCGGCTGGCCGGGCATCCCGCTGACCCTGTTCGGCGAGACCTTTGAGTGGAACATCCTGGGCTACGACCAGGCCCACGGCGGCCTTGCCTACTTCTGCGCCTACATGGTGGCCATGATCATCGGCGAGGTGGTCAACTTCCCCATTCAGCGCAGCTTCGTCTTCCGCTCCAAGGGCAAGATCGGCCCGCAGATCGCCTGGTATGTGGCGGCGTTCATCGTCATCACCTGCATCGTCAACTCCATCAACTGCATCTGGGTTGCGGTGGCCGGCCTGCTGGTGCCCGACTTCATCTACAACATCGGCACCACCGTACTCAACGGCGGTATCTCGATGGTGGTGTTCTTCTTCGTGAACAAGAAGATCTTCCCCGAGAGCGTAAAGGCTGCCTGAGCGCCGAATCGACCAGAAATGAAAAAACGGGCGTTCCTGTACCGTATAGGTATAGGAACGCCTGTTCTTTTTTTGACAGGAAAGAAAAAGTGCAAATTTTGTGCCCCTTTTTTCCAAAAATCGTGTATAATATCTGTGTGCGGCCTTTTGACGCACACAGCAACAACAATCAAAGGAGGACGACAAGCGTGAAGCTTCTGTCGATTGCGGTCCCCTGCTACAACTCTCAGGACTACATGCGCCACTGCGTGGAAACGCTGCTGCCCGGCGGCGACGAAGTGGAAATTCTGGTGGTGGACGACGGCTCCAAGGATGATACCGCCGCCATTGCCGACGAACTGGAAGCAAAGTATCCCGGCATCGTCCGGGCCATCCATCAGGAAAACGGCGGCCACGGCGCCGCGGTGATGGCCGGTCTGAAGAACGCCACCGGCCTCTATTTCAAGGTGGTGGACTCCGACGACTGGCTGGACGAAGAGGCCTACCCCAAGGTGCTGGACACCCTGCGCGGCTTTGCCGAAGGTGAGCCGGTGGATCTGATGGTGTGCAACTACATCTACGACAAAGTGGGCGCAAAGCACAAAAAGGTGATGGAGTACCGGGGCGTTCTGCCCGAGGGCAAGCCCTTCACCTGGGCCGAAGCGGGCCACTTCCGCAAGGGCCAGTACATTCTGATGCACTCGGTCATCTACCGCACCCAGCTTCTGCGCGACTGCAAGCTGGAGCTGCCCCGCCACACCTTCTATGTAGATAACCTTTATGTTTACGTGCCCATGCGCTGGGTCAAGACCCTCTACTACCTGGACGTGGATCTCTACCACTACTACATCGGCCGCAACGACCAGTCGGTGAACGAGACGGTGATGATCCGCCGCATCGACCAGCAGCTGCGGGTGAACAAGCTGATGCTGGAGCAGGTGGACCTGAAAGCGGTGAAGGAGCCCCGGCTGCGCAAGTATCTGTTCAACTATCTGGAGATCATCACCACCGTTTCCTCCATCCTGCTCATCCGGGGCGGCGAAAAAGAGCATCTGGAGAAAAAGCGCCAGCTGTGGAACTACATCCGCACGTCCAACCCCTGGGTCTACAAAAGGCTGCGCTGGGGCCTCTTTGGCATCGTGATGAACCTGCCCGGCGCGGCGGGCCGCTCCATTGCCGTGGCGGCCTATAAGATCAGCCAGAAAGTGGTCGGCTTCAACTAAGGAGGAGCAGGATGAACAAACACTACGACTACCTCATCGTGGGCGCGGGCCTCTACGGCGCGGTGTTTGCCCAGAAGGCCATGGAGGCGGGCAAGACCTGCCTGGTCATCGAAAAGCGGGACCACATCGCCGGCAACATCTACACCGAGGCGGTGGAGGGCATCCAGGTGCACCGCTACGGCGCGCATATCTTCCACACGAACAACGACGAGGTGTGGAACTATGTGAACCGGTTCGCCACCTTCAACCGCTACACCAACAGCCCGGTGGCCAACTACAAGGGTGAGATTTATAACCTGCCCTTCAACATGAACACCTTCAACAAGATGTGGGGCGTCATCACCCCCGCCGAGGCCCAGGCGGAGATCGAGCGCCAGCGGGCCGCCCACTATGTGGCCGAGCCCAAGAACCTGGAGGAGCAGGCCATCAATCTGGTGGGCACCGACATCTACGAGAAGCTGGTCAAGCACTACACCGAAAAGCAGTGGGGCCGCCCCTGCACCGAACTGCCCGCCTTCATCATCAAGCGGCTGCCGGTGCGCTTCATCTACGACAACAATTACTTCAACGCCCTCTACCAGGGCATCCCCGTGGGCGGCTACACCGCCATGGTGGAGAAGATGCTGGAAGGCGCTGAGGTGAAACTGGGCGTTGACTATCTGGCGGACAAGGCCGCCTGGGACGCCGTGGCCGACAAGGTGGTCTACACCGGCCCCATCGACGCCTATTTCGACTACAAGCTGGGGGCGCTGGCCTACCGCAGCGTGCGGTTCGAGACCGAGACCCTGGACATGGAGAACTACCAGGGCAACGCCGTGGTGAACTACACCGACGCCGACACCCCCTACACCCGCATCATCGAGCACAAGCACTTCGAGTTCGGCACCCAGCCCAAGACGGTCATCAGCCGGGAGTACAGTGCCGAGTGGAAGGTGGGGGACGAACCCTACTACCCCGTGAACGACGAGGCCAACGGCGCGTTGTATCAGCAGTACAAGGCGCTGGCCGAGGGCGAAGAGAAGGTGCTCTTCGGCGGTCGTCTGGGCGAGTACAAGTACTACGACATGGACAAGGTCATCGAGGCCGCCCTGGCCGCCTGGCAGGCGCAATAAGCAAAAAAGAACCGCTTCGGGAATTTCCCGAAACGGTCTTTTTTTGTTGTGTTTATGCGGCGGGGGTCTCGGCCGGCTGGGCGGTCTCTTCCTGCCCGGTGGCCTCCCCGGCGGGAATGGCCGGAGCGGTGCTCGCGGTGAGGCGCTCCACCGACACGCCGGAAAGGATGCTGCCCTCTTCGCCGGGGGTGTAGGCGATGGAGACTTCGTCGCCCACGTTCAGAATAACAGCGATGGGGCTGTCGGCAGCACTCACGGTGTAGAACACATCCTGCCCCTCAAGGCGCAGGAAGTAGTAGCTGTTGCCCTCCATCACGGCGGTGCGGATCTCCGCCAGAACGCCTGTTGCCTCGGCGTGTTCGGTATCGGGCACCTCGGCCTCGCCATTGTCGATGAGGCCGTTCTCCGCCAGCGCCCGGCGGTAGTTGGCCTCGCAATCCGCCACCGTCTGGCCGGTCTCCACGATCTGATACTGCTGCACGTTCACCATGGCGTACATCTTCACCAGGCCGTCGTCGCCCTTCAAAGACATGAAGTAGGTGGGCTGGTCGGCAATGTTCAAGAGCAGGGGGAAGGTGGCCACATAGCGCATCTGCTGCACCTGGCTCTGGGCGGAGGCCTGGGCCGAAGCCTCGGTGGCGCCCGCCACCGGGTAGAAGAAGGTCTCCTTGGTGCGCTGGTTGCTGAGCAGAAAGCCGATGTTGGACTGGTCGCTGGTCACCGAGGTCACGCCGGTGTACATATACACGTCATCGTTGATGGCGATGTAGTTGTAGCCGTCGGTGGTCTGGGTCACGTCTCGCTGGCCGAAGATGGAGTTGAGGAAACCGTTCTGATACAGGCCGTAGTAATCGTACTGCTGCATGATAAGGTCGGAGGCGTAGACCCGGTCCACCCAGTCGGGCACGTTCTCGTAATAGGTGCTCTCGCCGGTGATGGCGTTCACCAGCACCGCGCCCTGAATGTCGGTGCCGCCGAACAGGCCGATGGTCTTGACCACCCGGCTGCACACCCAGTAGGGGGTGCCCTCGTCGTCGATCTCGAACACCGGCTCGGCGAACATCATGGTGGGGAACTGGAACCGCAGATGGCGGTAGAGGTTGCGGCCGAAGTGCTCGGCGGTGGTGTACTTCATGCCCTCGTCCAGGCGCACTACCTCCGCCTCCTGGGTCACCATGTCGATGATGAGGTAGGCGGGCAGGCCCTCGGAGCGGTTGGTGAACCACTTGATGATGTCGCCGTAGGCAAGGCTGGTCACCCGCACCGGGCGGCCCTGGTAGTTGATCTGGGTGTAGGTGGGCAGGATCTCAAACTGGCTCACCATGTCCGCCAGCTCGCCCAGCTTGCGGCTGCCCAGCCGCTGGGCGCTGTCGGCGTCCAGCATGGGGATCTGGTCGTAGCGGATCTCGTCCACCTCGCTGGTGAAATCGCCGGTCTCCACCGTCAAAAGCTTTGCGTAGCTGCCGGCGCGGATGACCTCCCAGGAGAGCAGCGAGCCCACCAGAACCGCCACCGCCAGGCCCACCACCACAAAGAAGGGCAGGGTGCACTGCTTTTTCACAAAGGTGAAATACCCCTGTACGTCGCCGCCTTCAAACCCGGAGGTGAAGATGGCCGTGCCGCAGTAGACCGCGCAGAGCAGGAAGATGAAAACATAGAACTCCTTTGCCTGGAAGTTCAGCGCCGGAAGCTCCAGATAAAAGTAAACCAGGCCGAAGAGCAGCGTCACCAGCAGGTTCACCAGCACCCGCGCCACCGGGCTTTTCACCACAAAGCGCCGGGGCTTGCGGGGGCCGCGGGGCGGCTGGCCGCCGGGGAAGCCGGAGCTGCCCATGCCGCCCATCTGAAAGCCGAACACGCTGCCGAAGGGGTTGTCGGAATTGAACTGAAACGGAGAAGCCAAATGATTCCCGCCTTTCCTCTTTAAAAATAATGCTTATTCTACAGCATACCCGAAAACCCCGCCTAAATCAAGGCGGGGCCCGGCGCAGGGAAGTAAATTTATTGTGAATTCTCTTCGGCGAGCTTGGCGTTCTCCGCGTCTTTGGCGGCGTAGTAGGCCTTGGCCTCGGCGTCTGCGGCCTTGACCCGCTCCACAAGGCCCTCCTCCCGGATGTCCTCATAGGCAAAGTACCGCAGCTGCACGTCCCCCTCGGGCAGACGCCCGTCCTCGGTGAGGGGGTGCTCCAGCACGAAGTCGATGCAGTAGAAAGGCACGTTTGCCTCGTCCAGCGCCCGACGGGTCGCCAAAAGAATTTGGGCCGCCTCCTCGGCGCTCACCTCGTCCTGCCGCACATAGAGCGTCAGACGCCCGCAGGCTCTGCTCAGCTCCCGGATGTCGTACTCGCCGTCCAGTTCCAGGTCGCTGTACAGCAGATAGGGCGGCCAGGGCCCGCCGTACTCATGCTCCATCCACAAATCGCCAAAGCCGATGAACACGTTGTAAGGAAAATCCGGGCCGTCCAGTACCGTGTCCACCAGGGCGCGGTATTCTGCGTTCAGCCGCTCCCAGGTATTCCAGCCGCTCTCCACCGAGTGGTAGCCGTCCCACAAGATGCGTCCGGTCATGGAAAGCCCCAGCGTGAAGTGGCTGTCGATGCTGGTGGGGGAGACGACGGCGGCGGTGTAGCCGCCGAATTTGAAGCTGTAATTGACCGACTCGATTTGATAATCCGCGTCGGGATACTGGGCGGAAAGATACTCCCGGGCGGAGCGGGCAGCCAGAAATTTGGATATCGGGTTGCCCAGCAGCTCGTTCGAAAACCACAGAACCCCCGCCAGCAGGGCCAGGGCGGCGGCGAAGGCCGCCAGCTTGAGAATGCGTCGTTTCATGGCGTCAGCCCTCCTTTTTCAGCGCGAAGTGGAACAGCCCCGCGATGACCACCCCCACCAGCGCCAGCACGCAGTAGATGGCGGCCCAGATGAGGTATCCAGGCAGGGGTTCGGGCTCCAGACCCCAGCCCCAGCGCAAGAGCCAGCAGATAAGGCTCATCCCCGCCAGCAGGGGCGGCAGCACCGCCGCTGACTTCCAGCGCCAGACGCAGTAGGCCGCCGCGCCCATGGCGGGCATCAACAGGCTGTTGTAGAACATGTTCATGCTGCCGGAAAGCCCCACGCCGAACAGGGCCCCCGCCAGCAGCACTACCAGCGTGAGAAGGCGCAGGGTGCGGCGCATCCGCCGCAGAAGGGCCTCGCCGTCGGGGGCGGGGGGCGGTACGGCCCCATTGGCCAGAGCACGGCAGGCGGGGCACTGTTCCAGATGGGCCTGCACGGCGGCGCAGCTTTCCTCGCTGGCCACCCCATCCTCCACCAGCGGCAAAAGGTCACGGCAGATCTCGCAGCCGATGTCACCGTTCATAGTATCCCTCCTGTTCCAGCGCGGCGCGGATGCGCTTTTTCACCCGGAAGTCGATGACCCGGGCAGAGGCCTCGCTCACGCCGCAGGCAAGGCCGATCTCATAAAAGGAGTATCCTTCCAGCCGCATGGACGCTATCTTCTGCGACCGGGGCGGCTCGGCGGCCAGCAGCGCCCGCACCCGGGCGAACAGCTCGGCGGCGTCTGCCCGGGCCGCGGGCCCCGGCTCGCCGCACTCCAGAAATTCACTCAGCACCTCGGTTTCCGGACGGCGCTTTTTCTTCTTCAGCCAGGCGAACCACCGGCGGCGGGCGATGGTGAACAGCCAGGTCTTGCAGTCCGCTTCGCCCCGGAAAGCGGCGAAGGAGCCCACGGCCTCCAGAAAGGTCTCGCCCGTCAGGTCCTCGGCCAAAGCGGCGTCGCGGCACAGGCTGAAAAGATATATGTACACGTCCCGGTGAAAGGCGCTGAACAGTTCTTCCAGCGGTGAGCCCATGCTGTGCGCCCCCTTTCACCCCATTTGTGGCCCGGACGGGCCCTTTCGTTACACATTTCTT
>NZ_DBFNWJ010000040.1:0-13201 GCF_048426865.1 Candidatus Allofournierella merdipullorum | reverse complement strand
GGGTCACCAGCGAGAACACGTTCTCCACCGCCCGGAACCCTTGCGAAAAGAGCAGCGAGTCGATGCCCAGCACGCCCACCAGCGTCACCTTTTCAAAATCCAGGCCCTTGGCCACCATCTGGGTGCCCAGCATGATGTCGTAGTCGCCGGCGGCGAAGCGGGCCAGCATCCGGTCGTGGGCGTTCTTCTGGCCGGTGGAGTCCTGGTCCATGCGAAGGACGCGGGCGTCCGGGAACAATTCGGCCATCTCCTCCTCCACCCGCTGGGTGCCAAATCCCGTGTAGCGCAGCTTGCCGCCGCACTCGGAGCATTTGGTGGGCACCGGCGAGATGGTGTGGCCGCAGTAGTGGCACAGCAGCTTTTGCTCGGCCTTGTGGTAGACCATGGGCACGCTGCAGCTGCCGCATTTCACCGCCTTGCCGCACTCGGTGCACATGCCCACGGTGCGGTAGCCCCGGCGGTTGAGCAGCAGGATGGTCTGCCGCTTCGCTGCAAGCGTCTGGCGGATGTGTTCGGCCAGCGGGGCGCTGATGCTGGCTGGGTTGCCCGCCGCCAGTTCGGCCCGCATATCCACCAGTTCCACACTGGGCAGCGGCTGGCTGGCGTAGCGTTTGGTGAGTTTGTAAAGGGTATAGCGCCCGTCCAGCGCGGCCTGATAGCTTTCCACGCTGGGGGTGGCGCTGGCGAAGAGCACCAAGGCGTTATGGTCGGCGGCGCGGCGCTTGGCCACCTGCCGCGCGTCAAAACGGGGGGCGTTCTCCGACTGATAGGTGTGCTCCTGCTCCTCGTCCACCACGATGAGGCCGATGTTCGAAAGCGGCGCAAACACCGCGCTGCGGGTGCCCACCACGATGTCGGCCCCGCCGGTCTGTATCATGCGCCACTGCAACAGGCGCTCGGTGTGGTTGAGGGCGGAGTGCTGCACCGCCACCCGCTCGCCGAAGCTGGCTTTGAGGCGGCGTATCATCTGGGGGGTGAGGCTGATCTCCGGCACCAGAACGAGGGCGGTGCGCCCCAGTTCCAGGCAGCGCTGGATGAGTTTTAAGAACACCAGCGTTTTGCCGCTGGCGGTGACGCCGTGGAGCAGCGCCGCCGCAGGCTTTTGCTCTGCCATTTGGGCGGCGAGGCCTTCAAACACCCGCTGCTGGTCGTCGCTTAAAACCACCGGCTCCTCTGAGCGGGGGATGTCCGCGTAGAGGTCCACGGTCTTGTCCACCTGACTTTTCCGCAAAACGCCCTTTTCACAGAGGTTATCCAGCACCGCGCGGGAAAGCCCCATTTCTGCCAGCGCGGATGCGGGCAGCGGACCGTTTTCCAGCGCGGCGGCGGCGGCTTTCTGCTTTTCGGTGGGCTTGGGCTTTTCGGGCAGCGGGCCGGCCAGCTCATAGAGCGGCTCGGTGTGGCGCTGCAGCTGCTTTTGCAGCCGGGGGCCGTTCTCGGTGCTCGCCGGGCGGTACTGCGCCCCGTAAGGGATGATGGCCCGCACTGCCTCGTACCAGGTGCAGAAGGTGCGCTCCTTCAAAAAGTGCACAAGGCCCAGCAGTTCATCAGTAAGGCGGGCTTCCTCGGGGGCGGCGTCGAACAGTTCCTTGCAGCGGCCTGCCTCCTCCTGCTCGCCCAGTGCCAGCACCACGCCGGTGCGGGGCTTGTTGCCTCGCCCGAAGGGCACCAGCACCATGCTGCCCACGAACACCGCTCCTTCCAGACGGGGCGGCAGCAGGTAGGTATAGAGCTTATCAAAGTGGAAGGTGGCCCCGCTGACTGCCACTTGAACGGTCTGCAACAAAGCCACGTTCCTCCTTTTTATTTATGTATTCTGGTGCTCTTGAATGAGGCGGTAAATCTCGTCGGCGCAGCGGTCCACGTCGTCGTTGACCACCACTTCGTCGTAGTCGGTGGCGTAGCTCATCTCCTCCGCCGCCCGGGCGAGGCGGTTCTGGATGGCCTGCTCGCTCTCGGTGCCTCGGCCTCGCAGCCGCTCTTCCAGTTCGGCGTAGCTGGGGGGCTGGATGAAGATGGTGGTGGCGCCGGGGTACAGGCGCTTGATGTTGGTGGCGCCCACCACCTCGATGACCAGAATGACGGTGGTGTGGGCGGCGATACGCCTATCCACCTCGGACTTGGGGGTGCCGTAGTAGTTTCCGCAGTACTGGGTGTACTCCAAAATCTCGCCGTCGGCAATCTTCTGCTCAAAAGCGGGCACGGTGAGGTAGTAGTAGTTGACTCCCTCCTGCTCGCCGGGGCGCTTGTCGCGGGTGGTGGCGGAGACGGAAATTTCAATTTCCGGGTGCTGCGCCATCAGGCGGGAGACCACCGTGTCCTTGCCGGAGCCGGAAGGCCCGGAGACCACCACAAGATACTGTTCGTTATTCATTGTCCATCTCCTCGTCGTCTTCCACATCGTCCACCGCCAGGCGGTTGGCCACCGTCTCAGGCTGCACGGCGCTGAGGATGACGTGGTCGGAATCCATGATGATGACCGCACGGGTGCGGCGGCCGTAGGTGGCGTCGATCAGGGCGCCCTTATCCCGCGCTTCCTGCACGATACGCTTGATGGGGGCGCTTTCGGGGCTGACGATGGCGATGAGCCGGCTGGCGCTGACCATATTGCCGAAACCGATGTTGATGAGTTTCATACCTTCCTCTCCCCCTTACTCGATGTTCTGGATCTGCTCGCGGATCTTTTCAATTTCGGCCTTGGTGTCCACCACCATGCGGGTGATGGCCAGGTCCTGGCATTTGGAGCCGATGGTGTTGGTCTCACGGTTCAGCTCCTGGGTCAGGAAGTCCAGCTTGCGGCCCACGGGGCCGTCGGTGTTCAGAATTTCCCGATACTGGGCAATGTGGCTGCGCAGGCGCACCGTCTCCTCGTCCACCGCGGTCTTGTCCGCGAAGATGGCGGCCTCGGTGAGAATGCGGGCCTGGTCGATGTTCTGGTCCTGCAGGATGGTCTGGAGGCGGGCATAGAGCTTCTGGGTGTAGTTTTCCACCCGCTGGGCGCTGCCCTCTTCAATTTTGCCCACCGTCTCTTCGATGGTGGCAAGGCGGTCCATCACGTCGGCCTTGAGCTTTTCGCCCTCCACCGCCCGCATGGCGATGAAGTTTTTGAGCGCCGCCTCGCACACGCCGGCCACATCCTGCCACAGAGCCTCTTCGTCCACGTCGGCGTGGCGCACAGCCAGCACATCGGGGAAGCGGGCCAGCAGGCCGGCGGTCACGTCCCCCGCCGCGCCCGTCTCGGCGCGGATGGACTCCAGCGCCGCGGCGTAGCCCTTGGCCAGGGGCATGTTCACCTGCACCGTCACGTCCGGGGCGCTCACCGTCTGCATTTGCAGGCTCAGTTCCACCTTGCCCCGGCTGACCGCCGCGCTGAGCAGCTTTTTCAGCTTGTCGTCCATATAGGCGCAGCTGCGGGGGATGCGGGAGGAATACTCGAAATAGCGGGAATTGACGCTTTTGATCTCCACCGTGATGTCACGGCCGTTCACCAGCGCCTCGGCCCGGCCGTAGCCGGTCATGCTCAGGGCCATTCAAACCAACCTCTTTCACATTTCGTCTGGCGTTTCACTGTATATTTTCATCGCGAGGGCCCAGTGCCCCATTTAAAATATACATATTGCTATCTTACTCTTTTTGGCTCGTTTTTTCAAGGTTTTGCTCCCATTTTCTGGCGCGCACGCCGCCGCTCCCCCGTTTTTCAGCATGGGCAGGACGGCACAAAAATATCCCCCCGTCCGGACGGAACGGGGGGATGCGGGCATTAAAAATTACACAGGATGGCTCTTGGAAGCGTAGTCCACATGGTCGCCGTCCACACCGGCGGCCTTCTCGGCGCGCTTTTCGAAGAATTTGGGGGCCACCTGGGGGAACATGGCGTAGGTGAGCACGTCCTCCTCCTGGATGGCGTACTTGGCGGCCTCGGCCTTCATCTTCTCCACCTCCGGCTGCAGCAGGTCGGCCGGGCGGCAGGTGATGGGCTCTTCATCACCAAGGATCTTCTTGGTGAACTCGGGGCTGATGGGTGCGGGAGTGCGGCCGTAGTCGCCGTGGACCAGGCCCTTGAACTCCTTGGTGACCATCTTGTAGCGCTCGCCCATGATGACGTTGAACACCGCCTGGGTGCCCACGATCTGGCTGGTGGGGGTGACCAGCGGCGGATAGCCGGAGTCCTCACGCACACGGGGGATCTCCTGCAGAACAGCGTCCAGCTGGTCTTCCTTGCCGGCGTCCTTCAGCTGCTTGAGCAGGTTGGAGAGCATGCCGCCGGGCACCTGATACAGCAGGGTGTTGGCGTCCACACCCAGCATCTTGGGGCTGATCTGGCCGTTGGCCAGGTACTTCTCACGCAGCTTGGCGAAGTGAGCGCGCACCACGTTCAGCTTCTTCAGGTCGAGGCCGGTGTCATACTCGGTGCCCTTCAAAGCGGCCACCAGGCTCTCGGTGGGCATGTGGCTGGTGCCCAGGGCCAGGGGGCTCATGGCGGTATCGATGATGTCCGCGCCGGCCTCGATGCCCTTCAGAATGGACATGGAAGCAAGGCCGGAGGTGTAGTGGCTGTGGATGTCCACAGGGATGGAAATGGTCTCCTTCAGAGCCTTCACCAGCTCGTAGGTGGCGGTGGGGGTCAAGAGGCCCGCCATATCCTTGATGCAGATGCTGTGGGCGCCCATCTCTTCCAGAGTCTTGGCGTAGTTCGCGAAATACTCGTTGTTGTGCACGGGGCTCAGGGTGTAGCTGATGCAGCCCTGCACATGGGCCTTCTCCTTGATGGCCGCTTTGATGGCGGTCTCCAGGTTGCGGGGGTCGTTCAGCGCGTCGAAGATGCGCAGGATGTCGATGCCGTTGGCAACGGACTTCTGCACGAAGTACTCCACCGCGTCGTCGGCGTAGTGGCGGTAGCCCAGCATGTTCTGGCCGCGGAACAGCATCTGCAGCTTGGTGTTGGGCATCTCTTTGCGCAGGATGCGCAGGCGGTCCCAGGGGTCCTCATCCAAAAAGCGGATGCAGGCGTCGAAGGTGGCGCCGCCCCAGCATTCCACCGAGTAGTAGCCCACTTCGTCCATGGCGGGCAGGATGGGACGCATCTCATCCATGGTCATGCGGGTGGCCAGCAGCGACTGGTGAGCGTCGCGCAGGACCACCTCTGTGATTTTTACGGGTTTTGCCATCTCGTTCCCCTCCCGTTTCTCAGTTCAGCGAGACCAGCACGTCGCCGGAGTTCACGCTGTCGCCTTTCTTCACGTTCACCGCCGCAACGGTGCCGTCCTGGGGAGCCACGATCTCGTTCTCCATCTTCATGGCCTCCAGAATGACCAGAACGTCGCCCGCCTTCACAGCGGCGCCGGGGTTAGCCTTCACATCCAGAATGGTGCCGGGCATGGGGGCGTTCACAGCCACGGAGCCGGCGGCAGCCGGAGCGGCAGCCTTGGGGGCGGCAGCGGGGGCAGCCTTGGGCGCGGGAGCGGCCACAGGGGCGGCGGGAGCAGCGCCGGCGGCGGTCTCCTCCACGGTCACATTGTACGGGGTGCCGTTGACGGTGATGGTGTAGTGTTTCATAGTCCGTGTTCCTCCTATATCAGTCGATATGACGTGTCGTTCTTACATCACAGAGCCATGTTGCCGTGCTTCTTGGGCAGGCGCTGGGCGCGCTTGCTGGCCAGGATGTCCAGCGCGCTCACCAGTGCGGCGCGGGCGCCGGCGGCGTCCACCGCCAGGTCGGCGGCACCGGCGGCCACAGCGGCCTGGGCGCTGCACTCGCTGGCAGCGTACTGAGCAGCCTTGGCGGCGGTGGCGGCAGCCAGGTTGTCGCTGGCCTCCAGCTCGTCCTTATACAGCACCCGGGCGGCGGCCAGCGGGTCCAGAGCGGACACGGTGCAGCCGGTGACGGCCAGGCGCAGGTCGGCGTTGGCAAGGGCGGTGTAGACAGGGCCCACGGCCTTGCCCGCCAGCAGGGCCACCTTGGCGGTGGTGGCGTCGGCGTATGTACCGGCCAGACGGGCCGCGGCGCGGATGCCGCCGGCTTCGTCCTCGCTGGCGCTGGGCACGAAGCCCTCGCTGTTGACCACGGTCACCACGGGGATGCTGAAGGCGTCGCACAGGCGGACCAGACGGGCAGCCTTGTCCACGCAGACGCGGCACAGGCCTTCGGGCTTGGTGGCCACCACGCCCACGGCGTTGCCGTTTACGGTGGCGAGAGCGATGTAGACATTTTTGCCGAAGGCGCTGAACAGCTCAATGGCGCTGCCCTCGTCCACGAGAGCGGCCACGGCCTTTTCAGCGTCGTACTTGGCGAAGTCGGGCGCCGCGGAGGGAGCCTCGAACTCGAACACAGAGGGGCCGGCCAGATTGTTGCCGGGCAGCAGGGTGACCACCCGGGCAGCCAGAGCGGCAGCCTCGGCGGCATCCTTCGCGGTGAGGGCCGCAACGCCCGCCTTGGCGGCGAAGTCGGCGCTGCCCGCGCCGGGCAGCTTGTCGCCATGGGCAGCGCTGGTGAAGGGGGCGGTGAAGAACAGCTCGGCCCCTTCGGCCATGATGCACACGTCGGCGCTGGCGGCAGCCAGAGCGGCGGTGGCGCCGCAAACGCCCACCACAACGGCAACCTGAGGCACCACGCCGGAAACCTTGGCGATGGCGGTGTTCAGCCGGGAAGCGGCGGTGAGCACATCCAGACCTTCGTCCAGCTTCGCGCCTGCCGCGTCATAGAAGGTGACCACCGGATTGCCGGTCAGCGCGGCCATCTCCAGCACCTTGATCTGCTTTTCCACATCCTTCACAGTGAGCGCGCCGCCGTTCTGGCACACCGCATACACCGGCTGCCCGCCGGCGCAGCCGTGGGCTGCCTCCACCGTGCCGGACGCCAGCAGCGGGGTGTACACACCGTCGTCAAAAAAAGTCGACAGGATCTCGCCCGTGCCCAGCTTTTCTTTCGCCATAGTTAACCCTCCTGTTTCATTGCAACGAAAACGCGATAACCGCCTTCGCTTCTATTCACAAATTAAAGACATTATACTACTTTGACAAAAGGATAACAACAGATTTTCTCCCGCCGCCAGCATAGTACAACAAATTTGTCAAATGATACAAACTCACTCGCCCCGGACGGGTCTGCGGCGGCGTTCGCCGCCCTTGCGGGGGCGTTCAGCCCGGGCGCTGCGCTGTGCGGCGGCCTCCTGGCTGGCCTGGGTGCGGGCCCGGGCCTTGCCCTTCTGGGCGGCGGCCCGCAGGGCGGCCACCTCGCTCTTGGTGAGTTCCCGGTACTGGCCCGGCTGGAGCATGCCCAGCTTCACCGCGCCCATGGCGCTGCGGCGCAGGCGCACCACCTCAAGGCCAACCGCCTCGCACATGCGGCGGATCTGGCGGTTCTTGCCCTCCTTGATGGTCATTTCCAGCACCGTGCGGCCCGGCTCGTCCACCACCACGTTCACCACGGCGGGCTGGGTGACGGTGCCGTCGTCCAGGGTGACGCCCTTGCTCAGGGCCACCACCTGGCTCTCGTCGGCCCGGGGATGCACCGTGACCCGGTAGAGCTTGCTCACCCCGTGGGAGGGGTGCATCATCAGGTTGGCAAAACCGCCGTCGTTGGTGAGCAGCAGCAGGCCCTCGCTGTCCTTATCCAGACGGCCCACCGGGAACACCCGCACGGGGTAGTCCGCCAGCAGGTCCATCACCGTTTTACGGCCCCGCTCGTCGCTGGTGGTGGTGACGAAACCACGGGGCTTGTGGAGCATCAGGTAGTGATACTCCTGCTTCTTGACCAGACGGATGCGCTCGCCGTCGATCATCAGCACATCGCGGTTCACGTCCATCTTGTCGCCCAGGCGCACCGGGTGGCCGTTGAGCTTGACCCGGCCCTCCTGAATGATCTGCTCGGCAGCGCGGCGGCTGCACAGGCCCTGTTCGGCCATGACTTTCTGTATGCGTTCCAATGCCATTTGTCTCGATTTCCCTTTCCTGTTTGGTCACAACACGCAAAGGGAGCAGCCGGAACGGCCCGTGCCCTTTGGCGCACGGCCCGTTTCAGCCACCCCCCGGCTTTTTACTCCTGCGGCGTCTCCCCTGCGGGGTCGGCGCTCTCTTTCTTGCCCAGCATGCCGCTGAGCTTTTCCACCAGTTCCGGAAGCATGTTCAGCGCCCGGTCCACCGTGCTGGAGGAGTCGGCCAGCTGCACGGTGCGCACGTTGCCGTCCTTAACAATGAGGAAAGCCACCGGCGTGACCGACACGCCCGCGCCGGTGCCGCCGCCAAAGAGCTCCTTGGTGGTTTTTGCGCCGAAATCGGAACCGCCGCCGGCAAAACCGAAGGTGACCTTGGACACCGGCAGGATGGTGGCGCCATCCACCACGATGGGCTCGCCGATGATGGTGTTGGACCCGGTCATCTCCTTGATCTTTTCCAGCGTGACGCTCATCAAGCCTTCCAACTGCCGTTCTGCCATGTGGTTCTCCTTCCGGGGCGGGGCCCCTTGCTTTGTTTTGGGTCAGAGGAACTTTTGTTCCTTCAGGCGGCGAAACGCCCAAATTCCCACTGATACCATTATAAACAAACAGCCGGTGATTTTACAAGAGAAACTTGCGTTTCTCTCCTCGTCGCCGGTGTAGTCCGGCTGGACGGTGATCTCACCGGGGCGGATGCGGATGAAATTCTGCAAAGCGCCAAGGCCCGCGCCCACCGCGGCCCAGATGCGTCCCACTGCCAGCGCGGTGTCCGCCGCGGTGTCCTTGTGCACCGGCAAAAACGCCTTGATGCCGTGGACGGTGAGCCCCGCCAACAGCCGGCGCACAGCGCCCCCCGCCGTGGCAACGAGGGCCAGGGTGCGGTCCAGGTCTTTGGGCAGCTTGTCCGCCAGGGAGGCGCTTTGGGGCTGCACGGTCTTTGCCTGCTTTTGGGTCGCGGGCCCGGCCGGCGCTTCGGCTTTTGGGGCAGGCGGCTCTTTCGCAGGCGGCGCATTTTCGGGGGCGGCCTGCCGCACCGTCTGCGCCGGGGCTTTCTCCGCCGGCGCGGGCGGAGCCTTTTTCTCTTTTTTGCGCTTTTCCGGCCGGGGCTTTTCCTCTTTTTCCGGGCGGGGATAGAGTTTTATCCGCACGAACAGCACCCGCAGCCAGGCTGCGAAGCCCGTTTCCTCCGCCTGCAGTTCGGCGGTGATGGGCACGAACAGCACCAGCACCACCAGCCCCAGCAGCACCGCCAGCACCCACAAAAGGATGCGGACGATCAGCCACAGGGCGGCCATTTAACCGTCGGCCCCCTCCGTGGGCGGCAGGGTGTTCTCCGGCAGCTCGCCGGTGGCGGCCAGCTGCTCCAGCGGCAGCTCATCGTCGTGGAGCGGCGGCAGCTGGGCCAGGCTTTCCAGCCCGAAGGTGCGCAGGAACACGTCGGTGGTGGCAAAGCTGACCGGGTGGCCCGGCAGATCCAGACGGCCCGCCTCCTCGATGAGGCCCTTTTCCAGCAGTTTCGCCACGGTGGAGGAAGAGTCCACACCGCGCACCTGCTCCACAAAGCCACGGGAGACCGGCTGGTTGTAGGCGATGATGGCCAGCACCTCCAGCGCCGCCTGGCTCAGGGGGGTGTTGCGGCGGGTGTCCAGAATTTTTTTCACCGGCTCGCTCCACTCGTTCTTGGTGGCCAGCTGCCATTTGTCTTCCAGACGCAGCAGACGCAGGCCCCGGGCCGGGCGGTCATACTCGTCCTGCAGCGCCCAGAGCACCCGCTCCACCGTGTCTTCGTCCATATCCAGCGCCTGGGCCAGACGCCCGGCGCTCACCGGCTCGGCGTGGGCAAAGAGCATTGCCTCCACCGCGCCCATACATTCTTTCAGTTCCATCCGTCATTCCTCCCGGTGGGTGGTTTTGCCCCGCCGCACAGCGAGGGTCTCGTTGTCGTCGATGGTGATGCGCCCGGCGCGCACCAGCTCCAGCACGGCCAGGAAGGTGGCCACCGTTTCGCTGCGGCTGCCCGACGGCGAAAACAGATTGCGCAGCTGCCGCACCCGGCCGGTGACCAGCCCGCGCAGCACATGGACCACCCGGCTGGCCACCGAGACGAAGGGCGCGGTGACCAGCGGCTCAAAGCGCTCGGCGCTGGGGGCAGTCTTGCGGCGGCTGCGGCCCATCAGGCCGAACCACGCCTGCTGCAGCAGCGACGCGTCGTGGCGCAGCTGATAGGTGTTGTCCAGCTCCACCTCCATGGGCTGGCGCACCGCCGTGAAGGTAGCGGCGGCCATCGCGCCCATGCGGGCGGCGATCTCCTTGCAGGCGCTGTATTCAATGAGCTGGCCGGTGAGTTCCTGCTTGAGGCGCTCGGCCTCCTCGCTGCGGGGCAGCAGCAGGTAGCTCTTCATCTGCACCAGACGCGCCGCCATCTCGATGAACTCGCTGGCCACGTCCAGCCGGTGCTCCGTCAGAGTGTTGATGACGGCGGTGTACTGGTCGATCAGATCCAGGATGGCGATCTCGTGCAGATCCATCTTGTTTTTGCCCACCAGATAGAGCAGAAGGTCCAGCGGGCCCTCGAACTCTTCCAGTTTAAAGGTAAGACTCTCCATTGCGTTCCCCTCTTTTGCCGCTTACACGCTGACGCCCGCCAGGGCAAACACCGCTTTGTCCACAAAGGAGGTGGCCCACATCAGGAAATCCCACACTGCGTTGTTCAGCAGGTAGAGCGGCCCGTCCAAAAAGCCCAGGAACAAAAGCAGGAACACAGCGATGAAGATATAGCGCTCGTATTGCATCAATTTGAAGTAGGTGCGCTGAGGCAGGAACACCGTGACGATGCGGCTGCCGTCGAAGGGCGGCACCGGCAGCAGGTTGAACACCGCAAGCATGGTGTTGATGCTGGCCATGTACTCCAAAAACAGCAGCAGGAAATTGATCGCGGCGCTCGCCGGCAGGGTGTAATACAATATTTTATAAAGCAGCACCGACACAAAGGCCACCAGCAGGTTGGCCACAGGGCCCGCCGCCGCGGTGAGAGCCATGCCCCCCTTGGGGTTTTTGAAACGGGAGGCGTAGGTGGGCACGGGTTTCGCCCAGCCGATGCCGGTGAAGATCATGCACAAAGCGCCCAGCAGGTCAAAGTGAGCCATGGGGTTCAGGGTGAGCCGGCCCCGGTCCTTCGCGGTGGTGTCGCCCAGTTTGGCGCTGACCAGCGCGTGCGCCGCCTCGTGCACCGGAATGGCCACCAGCATCACCAGCGCCCGCAGCAGCCACACCAGCAGCGTTCGTTTATCCATCAGACCCATAGAAAAAAGTCCGCCTTTCCATTCTGGTCCGCTGCGCCGCCCGATAGGCGGAAAACCGCAGCGCATTTGGATTTATTATACTTTGTTTAAAGGCGCGGCACAAGTAAAAAGGGGATTTTCCGATTCTTTGCGCAGATATTTTTAAAAAAAGCTTGCATTTTGCTTCCAGGTCTGCTATTATATTCTGGCGACTTAAATACGAGGAGGTGCAGCAAATGGCAAAGTGTGATTGTTGTGGCAAGGGCGTTTCCTTCGGTATCCAGGTGTCCCATTCTCATCGTCGTTCCAACCGGACCTGGAAGCCCAACGTGAAGCGTGTTAAGGCTATCGTAGACGGTTCCCCCAAGTACATCTACGCCTGCACCCGTTGCCTGCGCTCGGGCAAGGTCACCCGCGCTATCTGATAAACCTGCAACCCGCCGGTCTCGTTTGAGACCGGCTTTTTCTTTGTCATGAGAAAACTGCCCGAAGCGATGCGCTCCGGGCAGTTCTTTTATTTTCAGGCAAGGGCCGCTTTCAGCGCCTCGGCCTTGTTGCACTTCTCCCAGGGCAGGTCCAGGTCTTCCCTGCCCATGTGGCCGTAGGCCGCGGTCTGGCGGTAGATGGGCCGGCGCAGGCCCAGTTCCCGGATGATGGCCGCCGGGCGCAGGTCGAACACCTTGCGCACCGCCGCCTCCAGCGCCTCGTCCGCCGCCTTGCCGGTGCCCTGGGTGTCCACCAGGATGCTCACCGGCTCGGCCACGCCGATGGCATAGGCCAGCTCCACCTCACAGCGGCGGGCAAGGCCGGCCGCCACGATGTTCTTTGCCACCCAGCGGGCGGCGTAAGCGGCGCTGCGGTCCACCTTGCTGGGGTCCTTGCCGCTGAAGGCGCCGCCGCCGTGGCGGGCGTAACCGCCGTAGGTGTCCACGATGATCTTGCGGCCGGTGAGGCCGGAGTCGCCCTGAGGCCCGCCCACCACAAAACGGCCGGTGGGGTTGATGAAATACTTGGTGTTTTCGTCCAGCAGCTGCGCCGGGATGACCGGGGCGATGACCTGCTCCATCACGTCCTTGCGCAGGGTGTCCATATCCACCTCAGGGCTGTGCTGGCTGGAGATGACCACCGCGTCCACCCGCACGGGGGTGTCGCCGTCGTACTCCACGGTGACCTGGCTCTTGCCGTCCGGCCGCAGATAGGGCAAAAGGCCGCTCTTGCGCACCTCGGTGAGGCGCAGGGCCAGCTTGTGGGCCAGGCTGATGGGCAGGGGCATCAGCTCCGCGGTCTCGTCGCAGGCGTAGCCGAACATCATGCCCTGGTCGCCCGCGCCGCCCACTTCGTCGTTGGTGCCCAGGGCGATGTCCGGGCTCTGCTCGTCGATGTTGGTGAGCACGGCGCATGTGTCGGCGTCAAAGCCGTATTTGGCGCGGGTGTAGCCGATGTCCCGGATGACCTCCCGGGCAATGGACTGGATGTCCACATAGCAGCTGGTAGTGATCTCCCCCATCACATGCACAAGTCCGGTGGAGCAGGTGGTCTCGCAGGCCACCCGCGCACCGGGGTCTTCGGCGAGGATGGCGTCCAGCACCGCGTCGCTGATCTGGTCGCAAATTTTGTCCGGATGCCCTTCGGTGACGGATTCGGAAGTAAAGAAACGTTTTGCCATTTGGGGTTACTCTCCTTTTTTGTTTTTTGCTTTAAATTGGAAAGCAACCCGTCGGAAACAAAAAACGCTCAGGGGCCGAAAAGCTCCTGAGCGTCTGAACGCTTATCTTTCGGTTTCCCGCAGGATTTGGCACCTTACAAATGCAGGTTGCCGGGCTTCACAGGGCCTGTTCCCTCCGCCACTCTTGATAAGTTGCTATTCAATTTGCAAGGGTGAGTATAACACACCCTTTCGCCCTTGTCAATGGCGGCCGTGAAGAATGGGGCTGAGAGGCTTGTAGACCAGGAAGGTGAGCAGCGACACCAGCAGGCCCTTGGCCA
>NZ_DBFNWJ010000039.1:0-21856 GCF_048426865.1 Candidatus Allofournierella merdipullorum | reverse complement strand
CTTCCTCCAGCTTGTCCTCGGGGATGCAGGGGGGGTCCGCCACGGTGGTGCCGGGGATAAACACATCGGTGTTGTCGGGCAGCTCGGCGCTCATCAGGCCATGGCCGTATTCAAAATCCAGTTTCATTCGCGTTTCCTCCTCACAGGTCGTTTTTGAAGGTGACGAAGGTGCGCAGCGGCTCGCCGATCAGCGGGCGGCACCACTCCACAAAGGCTTCGGTCACGTCGTTGCCCCGCCGGTTGATGAACTCGTCGGGCATGGTGCGCTCGGTGAGCATGACCTGCTGGATGGGGATGCGGATGGGGCGCACGGCATACTCCGCGCCGGGCAGGCGCTCAAAGCCGATCATCACGCCGGTCTCGCCCTCCACGGCGGCTTTCACCGCCTCGGCGCCGGCGAGAATGGCTTCCTCCCGGTCTACCGAGGACTGGAAGGCAATGGAGGCCCGGCCGCAGATGCCGGGCTTTTCGCTGCGGGCCTTGACGCCCAGCTTCTTGATGACCAGATTGGCCAGATGGGCGCTCACGTCGCCGTAGTAGGTGGCGCGGCCCACCTGGAAGATGGGCTCCACGATGGGTTTGCCGTCGGGGCCGGTGAGGCCCTCGCTGGCCACCACCACAACGCCGCCCTTTTTCTCCACAAGGGCTTTCACATCCGCCAAAAACTCCTCCTCGATAAAGGGGCGCTCGGGCAGATAGATGAGGTCGGGGCCGTCGCCGTTGCCGCTGCGGGCCAGAGCGCTGGCGGCAGCGATCCAGCCGGCGTTGCGGCCCATGGCCTCCACCACGCTCACGTGGATGGGCAGGGCCCGCACGTCCTGGCTGACCTCGCTGACGGTGGCCGCGATGTAGCGCGCGGCGCTGCCGAAGCCGGGGGCGTGGTCGGTGACGGCGATGTCGTTGTCGATGGTCTTGGGAATGCCCACCACCTGCACGTCCACGCCCAGCTCCCGGCAGGCGTTGTACACCTTGCCGCAGGCGTCCATGCTGCCGTTGCCGCCATTGAAAAAGACGTATTTGATGTCGTTCTTTTCGATCACCCGGGCAATGGCCTGATAGTCCTCCGGCTCCAGATGGTCGCGGCTGGTGCCGATGGCGGAGGCGGGGGTGAAGGGCAGCAGCTCCAGCCGCTGCTCGTCCACGGTCTTCATGTCCAGGAACTGCTCCCGGATGACCGCGCCGCTGCCGCCGATGGCGGCATAGATCTTATCGATGCAGCCGTGTTTTTTCGCTTCTTTCACCGCGCCGTAGAGCGACGCGTTGATCACCGCCGTGGGCGCGCCGCCGTGGACGATCAGCATATTTGCCATGGTCGTTTTCCTCCTGCGGCGCCGCTCAGGCTTTGCCTTCCGAACCGGACAGCCGGATGATCTTCTTCACGTCCTCGCACAGGGCGTTGCTGGCGTACTGGGAGAGCTTCCAGGAGTGGCCCTGGTGGTCCAGCTCCCGCAGGGCCTCCTCATAGTGCTGCACGTACTTGTAGCGGATCTCGGTGCCGAAGTTGATCTTCGCCACGCCCAGGCCGATGGCCTCCTTCACGATGCTCTCGTCCATGCCGGTGCAGCCGTGGAGCACCAGGGGAATATCGGTGAACTTGCGCACCTCACGCAGGACTTCCAGCTTGATGTCCGGCTTGCCTTTATAGTAGCCGTGGGCGTTGCCGATGCCGATGGCCAGCGTGTCGGGGCTGCACAGCTCCAGGAAGCGGCGCACCTGCTCGGGGTCGGCCACGTTCTTGTTCTCCTGCACCACGCCGTTGTCCAGCCGCTGCAGCTCGCCGATCTCCGCCTCTACAGGCACGTCAAAGTATTTGGCAACATTCACAACGCTCTGGGTCAGCGCCGCATTCTCCTCGATGGGCTTGGTGGAGCCGTCGATCATCACCGAGGTGAAGCCCAGGCGCAGCGCCTCCATGCAGATGGGGAAACCGTCGCCGTGGTCCAGATGGATGGACACCGGCACCGACACCTTGTTCGCGCACCATTTGGCCACATTCACGAACCAGTCGTGGCCGGAGAAAGCGCCGGTGGAAACATAGTGGGCCAGGATCACCGGGGAGCGCAGCTCTTCCGCCGCTTTACAGATGCCCATGATAATGTCATAGTTGCCGCCCTGGGTATTGATCGCCGGGATGGCATATCCTTCTCGGCTGGCCTTTTTCAGTTGTTCCAGATTGTTCGTCAGCATATGTTTCGCTCCCTTGTTTTGTAAAATAGTGGTATCTGTGCGGCTGCTTGTACACTCGTGTGTATTTTGAGTATACCGTTTATTTCACGCTTCGTCAAGGGATTTTCAACATTTTATTTGTCTATGTTGACGAAGCGGGCGAAAACGGTATAATTGTAGTAGAAATGCCGTCTTGAAAGGAAGGACTCGCTTTGAGCCAGGTAAGGAACACCCCCACGCGAAAGGACGTTGCCGCGCTGGCGGGCGTGTCGGAGACCGTGGTCTCCTACGTGCTGAACAACAACCGGTATGTGGCCCAGGACAAGCGGGAGCGGGTGCTCGCCGCGGTGCGGGAGCTGCATTACCGCCCCAACACGGTGGCGCGCACCCTGAAGGGAAAAAAGAGCAACCATATCCTTTTCATCGCCGACAACATCTCCAACGAGCACTTTGGAAAGATCGTTGAGGAGATGGACAAGATCGCCTACGACAAGGGCTATCTCATCTCCCTTCTGGCCGACCGCAACGAGGAGGAGTTCGTTTCCCAGGTCAACAGCCGCCTTGTGGACGGCATCGTCATCAGCGCCACCGGCTTTGACGAAAAATACGTGCAGATGCTCATTGATTCCGGTGTGCCGGTGGTGCTGCTGATGAACCGGGAATACCCCAACATCGGCAACGAGGCCGTCCGCATCTACACCGGCCTGAACAAGGGCATCCGGGACTGCGTCAAGCTGCTGGAGAGCCGGGGCCGGCGGCATCTTTTGTACATCGACCGCATCAGCCGCCATGGTCGCTTCAGCAAAAAGGACGACCTTCGCTTCAGCGGTTTCTGTTCCCAGATGGAGGAAAGCGGCCTGCCCTTCAGCGCCGAGCGCTTTGTCACCGGCTGCACCAACGAGCGCGAACTTTTCGACGCCGTTTGCGCCCGGCTGAACAGCGGCCTTGAGGTGGACGGCATCGTTGGCCGAAACGACGACATGGCCTGCGTGGCCCTTTCCGCCGTTTTGGCCTGCGGGCGGCGGGTGCCCGAGGACATCTCGGTCATCGGGTTCGACAACTCCCGCATCAGCAACTACGTCACCCCGGCGCTCACCAGCATGGAACTGGACCGGCCGGCTATCGCCAAGGCCATCATCACCACGCTGGACGAGATGATCGCCGGCGGAAAGCCCTCCAACCAGACCTTCGACACCAAACTCATCGAGCGCCAGACCACCTGAACAAAAACCACACGCCCCTGTCATCCGCGAGCGATCGTGCTTGACAGGGGCTTTAAAATAGAATATAATTTTTTCAGATGACATACACTCGTGTTTATATTTCATTCCACACAGAATTTTCTTGGTTCGGAGGAATTTACTATGAAGAAAGCACTGAACGTCGGCTTTGTAGTGACGGTTTCCGGGCGCTGGCCCCGGGAGCTGCCGGAAAAGCGGCTGCAGGAATACGGCGACTGGGTGGAGAACAACCTGCTTCACACCCATGTGTTCCGCTTCCCTCGCCTGGTATGCACCCATGAGGATATGAATGAGTGCATCGCCTATTTCAGCGAGAATAAGGTGGACATGATCCTGCTGGTGTACGGCGCGTTCACCGGCGACGACATCGCCTGCGGCCTGGCGGACGCCTGCCGCTGCCCCATCGTGCTGTGGGCGCCCCGGGAGGAGAAATGGGAGCGTCAGGACCGTCTGTACGCCAACGCCCTGTGCTGCGCGGCCATGAACGGCGCCAGCCTCGTTCGTCTGCACGCGCCCCATCATGTGGTGTTCGGCAACAAGGAAGAGGAGCGGGTCAAGACCGAGCTGGAGAACCTGACCTCCGCCTACGCCGTCATCAAGAACCTGCAGGGCTTCACCTTCGGCCTGTTCGGCTATCGCCCCACCGCGTTCTACAACTGCGCCTTTGACGAGGTGACCATCCGCCGCACCTTCGGCATCAACTTTGAGGAGACCGACCTGAAGGTGGTCTTTGACGCCATGGCCGCCCTGCCCTGGAGCGAGGTGGAAGCGGAGATGGCCCGCGTGAGCGGCAAGTGGGACGTGACCGTCCTGCCCGACGGCCATCTGGAGAACCACGCCCGCCTGTATCTGGTGCTCAAAGAGCTGGTGAAGAAGCAGGGCTACGACTATTCCTCCATCAAGTGCTGGCCCGAGATGGGCAACCTGCACACCACCCCCTGCGCCGTGCTGGGCCGCCTGGCGGACGAGGGCGTGGGCATCTCCTGCGAGGGCGACATCGACGCCGGTCTCGCCGCCATCGTGCAGAACATGTTCTGCGGCCAGCCCGCCTTCATCACCGACCTGATCAACATCGACGAGGACGAGAACACCGTCACCTTCTGGCACTGCGGCAACGCCGCCCCCAGCCTGCACAACGAGGCTGACGGCGTGACCATGTGCAACCATCCCCTGGCCGGCCAGGGCACCGCGTTCTGGTGCTCGCTGAAGAGCGGCCCGGTGACCGCCGCCCGCTTCACCAACATCGACGGCCAGTACCGCCTGTTCCTGCTGCGGGGCGAGGCAGTGCCCACCCAGCGCAACACCCGCGGCGCCATGGTCAACGTCAAGGTCAAGACCCCCGTGCTGGAGCTGGTCCAGAAGATCGCCGAGAGCGGCATGAGCCACCACTACAGCGTGGTGTGGCAGGACGTGGCCGACAAGATGGTCGCCGTTGCCAAACTGCTGAACATCCCTGTCGTGGAGTTGTGAGGACCACGACCGGATCAAAAAAGGATCCCGAAGCTCAAAAGAGCTTCGGGATCCTTTTTATCTGCCGTTCAAACGTCCCGGATCTCAGGGGTCTTGCCCTCCGCTTCCCCGATCCATTGCAAAAGTTTTTGGCGGAGCTGCTGCTTCACTTCGGCGTAAGCCGGGTCCCCCACCAAATTGTTCAGCTCATAGGGGTCTTTTTTCAGATCGTAGAGGAAATCGTCCGCGTAGACGGGCGAATCCGCCGCGTTGCAGCCGTTGAGCCCCGGCGCGTAGACGGAATAGGCGTAGTCCGGGGTGCGGATGGCGCGGCCCACCCGGCTCTCGGAGATCTGGGCGAAGGCCTCGTTGCGCCGGTCGGGGCATTTGCCCTGCACCACGTCCGCCAGGTCTTCGCCGATCATGGCGTCGCCCACCTTCACCCCCGCCAGGCCCAGGATGGTCTTGGGCAGGCTGGCGGTGCTGACGATGTCGCGGAAATCGCCCTTCCCTTTGAAGGGTCCGCCGGCAATGACGAAGGGCACCCGCAGGCAGGCGTCGTGCATGGAGCGCTTGTAGTCGTCCATACCGTTCAGGTGTTCGTCCCGGTTGCGGGTCTTGAAGTGGCTGCCGTGGTCGGACACAAAGATGATGACCGTATTGTCGTAGAGGCCTTTCTCCTTGAGGCGGGCGATCATCCGGCCCAGGTTCTCGTCCAGCGAGGCCACCTGGCCCAGATAGTCCGGGTATTCCTCCCGGTAGTCGCCGCCCAGGGCTTCCAGGTCCCTGGGGGGCTGATAATCCTTGTACTTCTCCTTGGAGCCTTCGGGGCCCTCGTAGTGGCCCCGGTCGTTCTGGTGGTGGGGCTCGATGTGGGAGACGGTCATGAAGAAGGGCTTCTTGCCGTCGTACTGATCGAAGAACTTCAGGGCCATGTCGGTGATGCAGTCCGCCCGATAGCCCTTGAAATCGATGCGCTGATCGTTCTCGTCAAAGACATAGCCGTCGTAGCCGTGGCTGGTGAACTCCAGCACGTCCGACACCCGCCAGAAGCCGGTGTAGCCGCCTCGCAGCTCTTTGGGAACGGCGGTGCGGGAATGGTCGATCACCGAGGGCTTGCCGATCTCGCCCTCGCTGGCCAGATGCCATTTGCCGATGTAGGCGGTCTCGTAGCCCGCCTCCTCCATATATTCGCCCAGAGGCTTCACATCGGCGGGCAGCATGATCTTGTTGCGGTAACAGCCGGTCTCGGTGGGCCATTTCCCGCTCTGGAACAGCGCGCGGCAAGGCCCGCACACCGGCTGGGGCGTGAAGGCATATTCAAACCGGGTGCCCTCCCGGGCCAGCTGGTCCAGCCAGGGCGTCAGAGGAAGGCTCTGCCCGTAGCAGCCGCAGGTGTCCGCCCGCTGCTGGTCGGTAAAATAGAGCAGGATGTTCTGTTTCACGGTTCTCTCTCCTCTCACAAAAAAGCTGCCGCAGACCAATCTGCGGCAGCTTTTTTGTTCAAAACTTATCCCTTGACCGCGCCGGAGACCAAGCCCTTGATCATGTACTTCTGGAAGAAGAAGAACACGAAGATCATGGGGATGGCGCCCAGTGTAGAGGCCGCGTTGATCAGCTGCCAGTCACTGACTTCGCCCAGGTAGGTCAGTTTCAGGCCCTGAGACAGGGTCCACAGATCGGAGGAACGGATCAGCGTGATGGCGTGGAGGTAATCGTCCCACGTCTGCAGGAAGCTGTAAACGCCCACAGCCAGCAGGCCCGGCACCACCAGCGGCATCACGATCCGGAACAGCGTTTTAAAGCGGCCGCAGCCGTCCACCGAGGCGGACTCTTCCAGTTCTCTTGGTATGCCGTCGAAGAAGGACGCCATCAGAGATACCGCAAACGGTATCTGCGTTGCGCTGATGGCCAGCACCAGACCGATGCGGGTGTCGGTGAGGTTGATCTTGCGCATGATGGTATACAGAGAGATCAACCGGCTGATGACGGGCATCATCTGGGTGAAGGAGAAGGTGGCAAACAGCAGCACGTTCCACTTGAAGTGGAAGCGGCTCAGCGCGTAGCCCGCAAACAGCGACACAAAGCAGATGAACGCTGCCGACATGGCGGAGATAATGATGTTGTTCTTATAATAAGTAAGGAACTTGCCGTCCTTGATCAGCGAGATGTAGCCGTCAAAGTTGACATTCTCCGGCCAGAGGGTGGGGATCGCGCGGTAGGATTCAATGTTCGTCTTCAGAGATGTGGTCAGCATCCAGTAGACAGGGAACAAAAGGAAGAAGAAGATCGCGAAGATCGCCAGGTATTTCAGCGTGGTGCTGCCGAAGCGCAGCGTGTTGCGTTTCAGTTTCGGATTCATTGCTCACATCCCCTTTTAATCATCTTTCTTGCGGAAGATGGCGTTGAACACGAACACAACAACGACCATCAGCAGCAGCCAGACAGTGGTGACCGCGGCGCCGGAGCCGTAGTTATAGTTGACGAACGCCTCATCGTAGGAGAGGACCGCCAGCGTCGTTGTGGCCGACGCAGGGCCGCCGTTGGTCAGAGTGGCAAACAGCGGGTACTGCTTGAAGTTGTCGATGATGGACAGCGAAACAGTCACCGCGATGACGCTGCGCATAAAGGGGAAGATGATCTTGAACAGGCACTGGAGATAGTTCGCGCCGTCCAGCTTGGCGGCTTCCAGAATGTCTTCCGGAACGTTCTGCATGCCCGCCAGCAGCAGCAGGGTGATCAGCGGGATCTGCTTCCACAGCGCCACGATGATCACGCCCCAGATGGCGGTTTCCTGATTGTTCAGGATGCCGAAGCCGGTCACACGGCCATCGGTGACAACACTGATCACATACTGCAGCAAACCGTAGGGGTTGGCGTAGATCCAGGCCCACAGCAGGCCGGAAATGACAGTGGGGATGACCCAGGGGATCATCATCACACTGCGCAAGAAACGAGCGCCCCGGATGTTGCTGTTGAGCATCAGCGCCAGCGCCATTCCGATCACAAAGCTCAACGCGACCGTCACGAAAACGAACAGCAGCGTTACCTGGATGGAATCCTGCAGCTTCCCGGAAGACCACAGGCGGGTGTAGTTTGCGAAATTGTTCCACTCGCCGGGGATGTTCTGGGTCAGATTTGCGATCTTATAGGTGGTAAAACTCATTTTTACCGAGTCGATGATGGGAAACAGGATAAAGATGACGCAGCAGATGATCGCCGGGGTCAGCAGCAACAGAGAGAATGCAGCATCCTTCTGCCGCCGGCTCTTCAGCAGCGAAAAGGACTTTTTGGGGCCCGTCGCAACGCCATTTTTCGCGGTTTGCATATAGTCTCCACTCCTTGTATCTTAAAAAGGGGGTGGGTGACGGCCACCCACCCCCACGTTTATGCGTGCCGGGCAATTACTGGTTCATGTAGTACTCAGCCTGCGTGATGTAATCCGCGATGGTATCTTCCAGGGACATGCCATTGACACAGTAGTTCAAAGCCGCGGTGGCCAGCTCGGTCTGCACGCTGGACAGAGCAGCAGGCATGGACTGGTACACAGTGTTGTTGGCGCCCTTGGCAGCACCCTCCAGGATGGGAGAGATCTTGACGTCAGCCATGTTCTCGTGGGCGGGGAAGGCCAGGCCGATGGTGTTCAGGTACTCCTCCATCACCTCGTTGCTGGTGCAGTACTGGATGAACAGGTCGATGGCCTCCTTGTGGGAGTCTTCCAGGCCGGCGCCGAACAGGAAGGAGTGAGCGGAGATCAGGGACAGGCCCTTGCCGTTGGTGCCCATCTGAGTGGGCAGCGGAGCGGTTACAGTGAAGTTGGCGGCGTTGGGATCGACCTCGCCGATCTGGGCGTAGCCCCAGGACTGGTCGATGTACATGCACACATTGCCGGCGCCGAAGGCAGCGCGGTAGTCTTTCAGCTTCAGGTTCTCCTGAGTGTAGCCGTTGCCGATGAGGTATTTGCAGAAGTCCAGGGTCTCGGTCAGGGCGGTCTTGTTGGTGGCCTCGTTCAGATCGGCCAGGGTGCCGTCGTCATTGAACAGGGTGCCGCCGAAAGCGGTGTACAGGCCGTTCAGCGCCATGCCGGTGGCAGCCACCTCAGAGGTGGTCATACCAAAGATGGTGGACACATCGGTGCCCTTGTAGTAGTCAGCCAGGGTCTCGATCCAGGTCTTCAGATCGGCCTCGGTGGTGGGGAAGTTGTCCATGCTCAGGCCGGCAGCCTCGATCAGGTCCTTGTTGACGAAGATCAGCCAGTTGGTCATGTAGTGAGGCACACCGTAGATGCCGTCGTTGTACTGATAGGCAGACAGCACGTCGGGATAGTAGCCGGCGTAGAAGTCGGGGCTCAGCACGTTCTCAGGCTTGTCGATGAAGCCGGCGTCGGCCAGAGCGGGCACCCAGGAGATCTCACCATAGATCATGTCAGCGGTGAGGCCGGAAGCCAGGTCGTTGGTCAGGGTGGTCACCATGCTGTTGTAGTCCACAGAAATGGGCTCAACGGTGATCCAGTCATACTCCGCCTCAAAGTTGGCGATGGTCTCCTCCCACCAGTCGGCTTTGGCGGTCTCGGAAAGAGCGTAGTTGTAGAAGCGCAGGTTGACGGGCTCCTTTTCCTCGGTAGCCGAGGAGCCGGAAGCAGGTGCCGCGGGTTCGGAAGCAGGGGTGCTGGCGGGCGTACCGCCGCATGCCGCCAGCGACAGCGACATGGCGAATGCCAGAGCTAAAGCAAGCAACTTTTTCATTTCTGTTTCCTCCTAAAAATGTGTCGGTCTTTTTTGTAAAACGCGTGTGTCCCGGCCACGATAAGGCGCGATGAACGGAATCCCCTTTCCGTTCTACCGGAGCATACACACGTGTTTACATTTCCCTCTTTTAGCTTATTGTGAAATCAGCCTTTTGTCAAGCATTTTAGAGTATTTTGTCTGTTTTTTATATTAAAACAGAAATATTTTGTTCACAATGCCTATATATCGTGCTGTTTTCACCGTCCGTTGAATTCTCTCACCGCGTCAAAGGCGGCCATCAGGTTTTCCACAGGCGTTTTTGCCACTACGTTGTGGATAAAGTTGAACACATACCCTCCCCCGCGGGACAGGATCTCCAGGCGCTCCAACACCTGCTTGCGAACCTCTTCCGGCGTTCCGTAGGGCAGCGTCTGCTGCGTGTCCACTCCGCCGCCCCAGAAGGTGAGCTTGTCGCCGTATTTGTCCTTGAGCATTCGGGCGTCCATTCCCTTTGCAGAAAGCTGCACCGGATTAAGGGCGTCCACACCCATGTCGACAAAGTCATCCAGGAATCCGACGATGCTGCCGCAGCTGTGGTAAAACATTTTCCAACCGGTGTTCTGGTGCACCCATTGATTCACCTTGGCATAGTAGGGCTTGTAGAGTTCACGGAACAGTTCCGGGCGGATGAATTCACCGTTCTGCGTTCCGAAATCGGTGCCGCTGATCCACACCAGCTGGATGCGATCCCCCACTGCCTGGCGGTACATCTCCAGGTTCTTCAGCATCACATCGCTCTGAAGTTTGAAAACCTCCTCAATGTACTCCGGGTACAGGATGTGCGCCATCATCCAGTCTTCAATTCGGCGGATGCCCCGCGGCTGCTTTTCGTTTGGGGCAGGAATGTTGGCCACGTCGCCCAGACCGCATCCGCCCAGTGCGCCCAGCACGGCGCAGTCTGTGGAGTTGTAAAGGCGGTCCGCTTCGCGGCGGAGGTACTCGCAGTCCGCCTCGTTCAGCAGCGGGAAGGAGTCCTTGAAATCTTCCAGCGGGGTCAGGTTATCCTCGTCAAAATCCTGCGCCCGGTCCAGCGCATCGCATCAAAGAAAAAGCCGTTGGCCGGCATGCGCGCGCCCGGCCGTGCGGTGCGGTCACCCTGGGGATAGATCACCCAGGAGCCGTCCTCTTCCCTTCCATAGGCTACGTTGTCTCCAATCAGCACGGGCGTTCCGTCGCACATGGTGAGGGGCTGGGTCAGGTTATTGACGCCGTTTTTCATGTCTGCGGGGTTGAACAGGCCCACCACGTCTATGCCAAGTGCCTGGCGCACATCCTCTTCCACGAGCCCCAGCAGCTGGAACAGGCTGTATACAGGGATATCATGCTGCTCCAGCCCCAAAGCCGCCCGCAACTTGTAAAGCGTGCTGGCGCTGATGCCGCTCTGGTGACTGGCCCCCAAGTCGATGGGCACACGGTCCGGCTGGCGATGTTCCAGCGCCGCGATCACTCGTTCACGCGAATTCATAAAAATTCACCTTCCATCCTTTGCTGTTTCGTTTTTGTTGTTTCAAATCGCCTTTGTTTGCCTGTATTTTCCCGGAAACCGCCTTGTGTTTTCATGTAAACACGAGTGTATATTTTGTTATCAGTATATATTTTTCACACTATTGCGTCAAACACCTGCTTCACTTTCGGCATTTTAACAATTTTTCACCGGATGTATCTGTGCAATTAGACATTGTCATTCCGGGCGGTATTTGTGCATGCTTTTGCATTGTGACACAGCACAGCGGGCCCCCGGCCAGATTCGGCCGGGGGCCCGCTGCGTTTCGTTTGCTCATCGGCGCGTCCGTACGGCGTGCCGGTGGCTCAGTTTATCACTCCTCTTTGCGGCGGCGGATCACGATCACCACGATGATCGCTGCGCCGGCCAGAGCCGCCGCGATGACGGCCGGCAGGATCCAGCCGCCGGTTTCCGCCTCATCGGCGGCCGCCGGGGTCTCCCCTTCCGTTTCGCCCTCGGGCTGGGCGCTGGGCGCCGGGGTCTCGGCGGGCGCCTGGGTGGGTTCTGGCGTCGGCTCCTCGGTGGGCTCCGCCGTGGGTCCCGGCGTTGCCGTTGCTACCGGGCGCGCCGTTGCCAGAGGCTTCGGCGTGGGGGCCGGCGTGGGCACAGGCGTGGGCGTCGGCGTGGGATCGGGCGCGGGCGCTTCCGTGGGCGCCGGGGTGGGGGCCGCGGTGGGTTCAGGGGTGGGATCCGGCTCGGGGATCACCGCGCCTGCCATTGTCTCCATGGCCTTTTCCAGCTCGCCGCAGGCGGCTGTGAGGGTCTCTGCCGTCGCCGCGGGATCGGCCAGGGCCTGCCGCGCGGTCTCGACCGCTGCCCGCAGCGCATCCACCGCGCTCTGGGGGTAGTTGCCCGGCTGGTCGCCCACCACGGCGGCGTCCGCCTGCGCTGTGGCCGCGTCGATGGTCTTGGTCAGTTTTTCCTTGGCGGCCAGAAGGGCTTCGTCCTTGATGACCGCGTTCTCAAAGTCGGCCAGCGCCTGTTTCAGCGCCTCGGTCTCCGCCGTCAGCTGCTCCGGGGTGCGGTCTTCGCTGTCCAGCAGGGCCTGGGCTTTGTCGATCGCGGCTTTCATCGCGTCGATGGCCTCCTGGGGATAGTTGCCCGGCTGATCGCCGGGGACCGCGCTGTCCAGGGCGCTTTGGGCTTCGGCCAGCGCGTTCTTCAGCGCCAGTTCCTCCGGCGTGGCGTCCGCTTCCACCGTAACGGTGACTGTGGGGGCCAGCGCGTCGGTGTTCAAAATCCAGTCGGGCAGCACCAGCGCGCCGGTGAACACATAGTCGCCCGCAACGCTGCCGTCAAAGGTCTCGCAGGTCCAGCCGCCGGCATCCACGCTCTGGCTGGTCCCGTCGCTCAGCACCACCGTGACCTGGGCCGGGAAGGCGATCTGGTCCGCCGTTGTGCCCAGGGCCACCCGCAGCTGCGCTTCGGGTTTGATCTCGGCGATCTCCTGCATGCGCTTGAGCCCGTAGAGCGCGTCCGCCAGGCTTGCGTACAGGGCGTCTACCTCCGCCTGCTTGTCCGCCGTGGGCACATTCGCCAGAAGCTCCTGTGCCTGGGCGCGCAGCGGCTCAAAGACCGCCCAGGTGGAGGGGCTGAAGCTCTCCTGTTTCTGCTGGCTCGCAACGAGCATCAGGCTGTACAGCGCGCTGACGTCCGCCTTGGGCTCTTCCGGTTCGGTCACGCTGCCGCCGGTGTAGATCTCCGCTTTTTTGAAGGAGACGCAGCCGTTGGAGCTGCCGCCCTGGCTGCTGGCCTTGTTCAGGACCCGCACTTTCAGCACGTGGTCGCCCTCTCCCAGGACGTCGGTGTCAAAGACCAGACGGTCGATGTCCTTGTCTGCCGTGGCCGGATCGCCCTGGGACCAGAAGTCCACCTCCTGCTCCGGGCCGCCGTCCACCGAGATCATGGCCAGGCCGTGTTTCTGGTCGGTGGTGGCATAGAGCTTCAGCTGGCTGCCGGTAAATGCGATGGAGTAGAAGTCGTTCTCGGTGCGGGCGGGGTTCGCCTTCTGGGAGTATACGCCGTCCCGCTGCTCGTCCGCTTCCTTGCCGGGCATTCTCCAGGCGGTTCCGGAGGCCGCGCCGGTCTTGGCCACGTCGGTATGGGTCGCGGTGCCCACGGTGTTCTGGGCCCAGAAATACACCTTGTTCTTCTCCGCCGGGTCGTCGGTGCGGTCGGTGTAGGCGATGGTGGCGGTCAGCTCAGAGGGCTGCTCCGCCGACTGCTCCAGGCCGGCCAGGGCCTGTTTCAGTTCCTCCAGCGCCGCCTCCAGTTCCTGCTGCGCCGCGTCGGGCCGCATCAGCAGCTGGTCCGCCTGCTCCAGTTCCGTCTGCAGGGCGGCCACGCTGTCCTGGGTGTAGCCGCTCAGATCCATGGCACGGATCTCCTGCACCAGCAGGCGCAGGTCGGTCTTGTAGTAGGCGCTCATGGTGGTGAACACGTCGGCGCCCACCACGGCCACGCTGGCGTTGGTGGGGTTGCCGCCGGATTTTCCTGTCACGTACACCGTGATGTTATGGGTCACCGACGGGTCGAGGCCGGTGAGGTCGATCATGGTGAAGTCTTCCGCCTTTTCCGACCAGGTGTTCACCTCGTTGCGCTGGCCGTTGTCCATCGTCCATTCCAGAATGCCGTTGTTGGCGTTTCTTCTGGAGTACAGCCGGACGGCCACGCCCTCAAAGTTGAGGGAGATATAGTCGCCGGGCAGACGGGACTTGTTGGCGTAGATGTTGCCGTCCGACGCCTGCCACACATTCGCGTTCTGGGACCAGGGATAGAAGGTGTGCAGGTTGGTGGGGGTGTCGGTGGTGTTGTCGTAGCTGATGTGGATGATCTCCGGGCGGATGCTCTTCAGCAGGTCTTCCAGACCGCGCAAGGCGTTCCGCAGCTGCAGATCTGTCGCGTTGGCGTCGTCGTACACCATCTGCGCGTAGGCCACCGCGTTCTGCAGCGCCACCGCATGCTCGTAGGGATAGAGAGACAGATCCAGCGCATTGGCCTGGTCGATCAGCGCCTTCAGCTCTTCCTTGCTCACCACGTCCGGCGCGGGCGCGGAGGGCAGGCCGTCCTTCTGAGGCACTTCGTTGCCGGTGTAGGGCTGCACATCCACCGTGATGGAGGAGGTCAGGTCGGTCTTGCCGTCGAACACCTTCACGCCGTCCACCGCGATGGGCGCGGCGCCGCTGGCGGTGATGACGACGGTGTGTTCGCCGTATTCCAGCGTTTCGGTCTCGATCATGTTCTGGAAGCCGATGGAGCCGTATTTGTCCTCACCGGTCTTGCAGTTCATGGTGCCGGCGGGCTGGCCGTCCACCGTCACGCTGGCGGAGCCGTATTTCCAGGCGTCCCGGGCATAGACCATGGCCTTGGTGCCCTCAAAGGTGATGGTGACGGAATCGCCTTTCTGAGAAGACTCCATGAAGTCGCCTTCATAAGAAGAGGTGGCGGGGGTGCCCAGCTTGGCGTCGCTCTCGTTTTTCTTCGCCCAGCCGCCGTTGTATTCGAAGCAGGCGGCGTCCTGGTTGTACAGTTTGCCCACGTCCACAGCGGCTTCCACCACCGCGGGGCCGGTCGCGCCGTAGGCGGGCCGGAAGTAGAAGCCCACCAGGCCGTCCATCATGTGCAGCGTAGGCCCGTAGATCAGCTCGCCCTGGCCCTGGGTCAGGCTGAGCTCCACCAGTTCCTCGCCGTAATACACCCGCTGGCCGTTGGAGTCCACCAGCTCGCCGATGATGTAAGCCATATCGCCGCCGTCGGCCCAGATGTTCTGGTTCTCCACAGCGGTGCCGCCCCAGCGGTCGAAGTGGTCGGAGTCGTACAGATTGGAGGTGACGTTGTGCAGGATCATCTGCTCCGGCGCGATGTCGTAGCCGGAGGGATAGAGCACATCCTCGCCCACCTGTTTGCCGTCGGCGTCATAGGCGACGGCAAACAGGGTCTTGTCCGCGCTCCAGACGATGTTGTCCCACTTGAAGATGCCCTGCCAGAGCTTGGTGTTCCCGCTGTTCAGATAGTTGGGCTCGATGCGGCCCATGGACTCGTCGCCCACGAACAGCTCCACCTGGGCCGCGTTGGACGCGACGTACACGGTGGGGTCGGAATCTTCCTTCCACTCGGTGATGAGTTCCACCACGTTGCCCACCAGGGCGGGGTCGGCCTGGGAGCGGAAGAAGTCGTTCTGCCAATAGGCCTGCAGCGGGTCCTTCAGCACGCCGTAGGTGCCGGCGCAGCGCCAGATGCCGATGTTCTTGCCGTATTTGCCCTCGTTGTTGGGGGTGAGGTAGCCGGTCATGTCCCACTTGATGAAGCCGTCGATGGTGTCATCGGACATGAATTTCGCCTGGCGCAGCGCGTCGGTCAGGAACTGGTCCAGCTTGCGGTCCTCGCTGTCGCCCGGGATCACAAAGGATTCGCCCAGCCATGTGTTCCACTCGCCCACGATGTAGGGCTGCCACTTGGGATTCTGTTTGCCCGCCGTGCTGTAATCGTGTCTGTTGTACACGTCGGTGACAAAGGTGTTGTTGTGGTTCTCCTCCTGGCAGGTCAGGCGGCTGGAATCCAGTTCTTTTGCCATTTCCTGCAGTGCCTTGCGCTCCGCCAGAGGATAGCCCTCTTCCGTCCATTCGTTGGGAATGATGCTCCACAGGATGATGGAGGGATGGTTGCGGTCCCGCAGGATCATCTGCTCCACCGAGTATTTGTGCTGCGGACGGTTGGGGGTATCGTTCCAGGCCAGGGCCTCTTCCTCCACCAGCAGGCCGATCTCGTCGCAGGCGGCCAGGAAGTCCGGGTCGTTCTGGTAGTGTGCGGTGCGCACAAAGTTCATGCCCAGATCGTAGCGGATGGTGTAGGCGTCCTTCGCCTGCAGCTTGCCCGTTCCGGCGTTGCCCACATAGGGGAACTGCATGTGCTTGTTGATGCCGTAGAGCACGATGGGCTCATCGTTCAGCAGGATCTGCTCGTCCTCCGGGTTGTTTACGCCCTTGTTCTCTCCTGAGTGGCCGGTGGTGCCCACCCAGCGCAGGCCGGTGCGGGTGGACACTTCGTCCAGGCCCAGCCCGTTGGCGATCACCGTGGTCTTAACGGTGTAGAGATAGGGGGTGTCAGGGGTCCAGAGGAGGGGATTTTTCACCTCCTGCTTTGTGTCCAGCGTCACCGTCTCGCCGGAGGGCACGGTGACGGGCGTGTCGGTGGAGGCCACTTCGGCGCCGTCGGGGTCCAGCAAAATGGTGCGGACCACCGCCTCCATGGGCTCGGAGTAGAAGTTGGTCACCTGCACCTGCCCCACCAGATCCACCGGGTCACCGGCCTGATAGGTCTGCTCCGAATTGGTGCCGGTCTGTTTCTGGGTGTAATAATACACGTCCTCCAGATACAGGCTGTCGGTGACGGTCATCGTGGCGTCGCCGTGCAGGCCGCCGAAGAAGTGGAAGTCCTTGCTGTTGCCGGGGGGCAGCTCCTTGTGCGCGGTGCTGTCCACCTGAACGGCGATGACGTTGTCCACTTCGCCGAAGGTCACGTAGTCGGTGATGTCGAACTCAAAGTGGGTGAAGGTGCCGGTGGCGCTGCCCACAAAGACGCCGTTGACGTAGATTTTGTTGATCTGGCCGCCGCCGTCAAAATAGACGGACACCCGGTCCCCGTCCCAGGATTCCGGCAGCGTGAAATGCCGCCGGTACCAGGTGACCTTTTCCCACTGGCTGGTCTCGTTTTCGAACAGATCCAGCTCGGTCTGCATATGAGGCAGCGAGACCGTCTGCGCGCTGCTCTCATCGTAGCTGATCTCCTTGGCGGCAGGGTCGTCGTGGTCGATGAACAGCCAGTTCGGGTTCAGGTCCATCTCCCGCCGTTCATTGACTCCCGCCGGCGCGGTGACGCCCAGCACAACGGGTTTCTGCTGTGCCGTTTCGTCCTGCGCCCATGCCGTCATGGGCATGAGCAAAGACAGCGAAAGGGCTGCGGCAAGCGCCGCAGACAAGATGCGTTTCATACGATTCCTCCTCCTGTTCTTTTTCGTTTTGCGATATGCCCGTTACGTCCCCCCTTCCCGGGCTTATACACTCGAGTGTATCAAAGACAATTTGTAAAGCTCTTCGTCGGCGTTCCCTTTTTCGAAGGGATAATTGGGGACGAAGAGCCTCTATTTCTTACAATATTATCATATTTACATCACATTGTAAACATTTTTTTACATCGACCACTTTTGACAAACCCGTACAACAAAAGCAGCGGCAGCCCGAAGGGCCCACCGCTGCTCTTTTATTTCCCGGTCTATGCTTTGCTTCCGGCCAGCAGCTCCTCGAACCCGCGCTCCATGGCCCGTTTGGCTGCTGCGCTATAAGATAACGAATGCCGGGTTGCCTTAAGAATGATTTTTTGTCCTGGTCTCATTTCATCTTGCCGCAAAACGCCGCGCGGCCTGTTCCAGATCACGGATGTGGCGGCCGAAAAACTCGCGGTGCGCCTCGCAGAAGTAGTTTTTCGCCTCGCCGCCGGGGCCGGCCACACGGTCCCGGGGGCAGCCGTTCCTGCACAGCGCATACCAGGGGCAGCGCCGGCATTCCTCCGGCACCGGGAGGCTCTGCTCCACGAACCGCAGGTCTTTTCTTTTCGCGTCCAGCTGGGCAAAGTCCTCCGTCAGGATGTTGCCCAGCTTCCACTGGTCAAGACAGTAAAAATCGCAGGGATAAACGCTGCCGTCCGCCTCCAGCACATACTGCACCGAGCACTGCCCCCGCATGCTGCAGCTTTCGGGCGGATAGCCCAGCAGAATGGAGATCCAGTTGTTGAAATGCCGTATGGAAACATACCGGCCCCGGTCCAGGTCCTCTTTCCACAGGCAGAACAGCCGGTGGAGAAATTTCGCATATTCCCTGGGGGCCAGGGAGTAGTCCTGCCGGCCTCTGGCCGCGCCCAGCGGGTCCATGCAGGGAATGTACTGCTGGTACATTATCCCTTTTTCCGCGAAGAACCGATAGGTCTGCTCGATGTTCCGCGCCAGCTGCTTTGTCACCACTGTCAGCGCGTTGCACTCCACTCCCGCGGCCAGCATCCGCTCCAGGTTTTCCGTCACCCGGGCGTGGGAGGCGGTGCCGTCCGCCCGGGGACGCAGCAGGTCATGCACCTGCGCGGTGCCGTCCAGCGAAACGCCCACCAGAAAGTGGTTCTGGGCAAAAAAGTCGATCCATTCATCATCCAGCGCCAGCCCGTTGGTCTGGAACGCATAGGACACAGGCACCCCGCGTGTATTTTCTTTGTCCACCGTCTCCACAAAGAACCGGAAGAACTCCAGCCCTGCCAGGGTCGGCTCGCCGCCCTGGAACATGAAGCTGCACATATCCTCCGCATGGGCCAACGCTTTTTGGATCGCGGCCTCGGCGGTCTTTCGGGTCATGATCCCTCTTTGCCCCTGCTCGCGGCAGGCCGCTTCGTCTGCGTAAAAGCAGTATCTGCACCGCATATTGCATCCCGCGGATGCGGGTTTGATCATAATGCTCACCGGCGGCATGGATGCGCCTCCTTTTCTTCCCCGCCCTTCCGGAACGGCGTGACAATAGCATAGCATGTTTTTTCGCGGTTTCCAAGGATGTTCTTTTTCACGCCCGGCCTTCCCGGAAGGTCCGCGGCGTCATGCCTGTGGTTTTTTTGAAGGAGGTGGAAAAATTGCTCTCGTTGCCGAAGCCGCAGCAGCGGGCGATCTCCTTTAGAGGCATCGAGGTGAATTTCAGCAGGTACTTTGCCTTGTTCACCCGGGCGTGCACGATGTACTCGTGGGGAGAATTGCCGGTCTCCCGCTTGAACAGCCGCGAAAAATAGAACGGGCTCATGGCCGCGTTCCGGGCCAGCTCGCTCAGCGGCAGCGGCTCGCCGATGTGTTCCGTGATATAACTCAGCGTCTCGTCCACCACATCCGTCGCCCGGTTCTGGCCCTTCGTCCGCTCCTGCGCCAGCATGAACGCCGTGAGGGCGTCCACGATGCGCCGGGACACCTCCGCCTCGTTCACGCTGCCCGGCTTCTGAAAGGCCTCAAAAATGCGCCGCAGCTGCCGCGCGCACATATCCGCGTCCGCCGGCCGCAGCAGCGGCCCGCCCGCGGCGCAAAGCTCGTAATACCGGCGGGCCAGCCCGCCGTCAAAGTGCAGCCAGTAGATCTCCCAGCTATCGTCGGTGCCGTAGTGCTGCGGCTGATAGCAATCCACCAGCACGAACTCCCCTGCGCCCACTTCCAGCCGCTGGGCGCCGTCGTAAACATACCCCTTTCCCGCCACCACATAGCTCAGCAGGAAGCTGTCGTAGCGGCCGCGGTCCACCTCATATCCCTTCGCTCAGTAAAAATGCCCGGTGCACAGCGGAAAGAAAAAGATCTCCCGCGCCAGCGCGCTGCAGGTGTGGAAATAAATTTTTGAAGGAGGAAGGATCTCCTTGCTCACAACGTCCATCTTGCCGTTCCTCTCAAGAGCAATAATTCAAACTTGCTTATTAGATAATACTATTCTCATCCGTCTTCGCCAAACCAAAAGGGCAAGATTTAACAATAAAACGGCAATCCGGGAGAATGACATCTCCCGAGGGCGTTGCTATAATAACGGAAAATCGGTCTTTGTGCGAATTGGGCCGAAAATATCAGATTTATACGGAGGATCACCATGGAACACATCAGCGTGCAGGACCGTCAGATCCTGCGTCAACTGGCTCAAAAGCAGCTTGCGTTCGCCAACAGCCCCCGGAACGATGAGATCCTGAAGCAGTGGGACGCCCTGGCCAACGGCCGTAGGGAGAACCCCACCGTGCGTCTTCTGTTCTCCAACTTCCCGAACGAGGTCGTTTATCCGCGGATGCGCTGCGAAGGCGCCCGCGCGCGGGAACTGGAAGAGATGCTGCTGAGCACGATGGTCGGCCGGGAACTGTTCGACGACGACACCCCCATCTCCCCCACCTTTGATATCCGCTGGAAGACCTGGGTGCACCCCTTCGGCACCCAGCCCCACATCACCAAGGCGGACGGCGAAGGCGCCATGGGCTTCCACATCGACCCCATCATCGACGATCTGGCCGAGGGCATGGATCTTCTGCGGGGCGGCAGCTTCGGCGTGGACCGCCAGGCCACCGCGGAGCTGGAAGAGGCCGCGAACGAGGCCTTTGGCGACATCCTGCCGGTGCGCAAGGTGATGCCCAGCCTGACCGGCATGATGACCAACCCCCTGGTGCATCTGATGGGCATGGAGAACTACTACCTCTCCATGTACGATTACCCGGATGAGCTGCACGAGGCGATGGACATGGCCACCACCGTATATGAGCAGTACTACGATTTTCTGGAGAACGAGGGCCTGCTGCTGCCCACCAACGGCATCAGCCCCATCAATCAGGAGAGCTTTGCCTTCACCTCCGAGCTGCCCACCGAAAACGTGACCAAGACCACCCAGTGCTGGGGCTTTTTGGAGTCGCAGGAGACCACTGCGGTCTCTCCCGACGTGTTCGGCGAGTTCGTCTTCCCCTATCAGGACCGGCTGGCAAAGCGCTTCGGTCTGCTGAGCTACGGCTGCTGTGAGCGTGTGGACGCCACCTGGCCGGACTATCTCTCCAAGTGGAAGAACCTGCGCAAGCTGTCCGTCTCCCCCTTCAACAACGAGCAGCAGGTGGGCGAGTATCTGCGGGGCACCAACGTGGTGTACTACAGCAAGCCCCGGGCCGAGTACGTCACCAATCATGGTCCTCTGGATGAAGAGGCCCTGCGGGCCTACTTCAAGGGCGTGTGCGAGGCTGCCAGCGGCTGCCTGTTCGAGATGGCCCAGCGCGAGGTGGGCACCATCTTCGGCGACTTCGAGCGCGGCCGCCGCTATGTGCAGATCGCCCGGGAGTGCATCGCCGAGTACTGGAAGCCCTGAACTCTCTTCCCTGAAAATGCTGAAAAGACCACCCGCTCGGGTGGCCTTTTGCGCGCTTTCAGACGAGGCCGTTACGAAAACCTGTCGGAGCAGGTTTTTTTAAGCCGCGAGTCCCTGCGCGCTGAACCGGAGCGCAGGGGGGCGAATAGCGAAGCCGCCCCGCAGGGGGAAGGGCAACAAAAAAGCGAGCACCGTTTGGTGCTCGCTTTTTCTGGTGCACTTCCAGGGACTCGAACCCTGGGCCCGCTGATTAAGAGTCAGCTGCTCTACCAACTGAGCTAGAAGTGCATATCATGGTGACCCGTGGGAGAATCGAACTCCCGTTTGCGGCGTGAGAGGCCGCCGTCTTGACCGCTTGACCAACGGGCCATGATGGCTGGAACGCTCTATTATTATAAGCGCTGGCGCGGCATTTGTCAAGACTTTTTTCAAAACATCTGCCGCGCCGTTGCGCGATAATAATCAAAGAGAAAGCCGGCGCCTACCTATTTTCCCAGGTCGTCTCCAACCAAGTATCTTCGGCACTACGGAGCTTAACTACTGTGTTCGGAATGGGAACAGGTGGGACCTCCGCGTAATCGGCACCGGCCGTATGCGTAAGCATTCGGCTTAGCATATCTCTTTTGAGGGATGCACCCTCAAAACTGAACAATAACTGCGACTGGCATTTAGGAGTACCTTGCAAGATTTGGGTCAAGCCCTCGACCTATTAGTACGTGCCAGCTGAACGCGTCACCGCGCTTACACTTCACGCCTATCAACCTTGTAGTCTTCAAGGGGTCTTACCTGATTGACTCAGTGGGATATCTTATCTTTGGGCCG
>NZ_DBFNWJ010000038.1:0-36520 GCF_048426865.1 Candidatus Allofournierella merdipullorum | reverse complement strand
AAAAAACCAAACGCGCGGGGCGGCCGGTTCCTGCGTGGGCCCCGGCTCTTTTTAACTTCAGAAGGGCAGAAGGGGCAAAAGCCGCTCCACCACAAACACTGTGACGCAGGCGCAGGCGGCCACCGTGACCAGCCCTTTGCCGGCCAGCGCCACGCCCACAGCCACCACCAGCGCCGCCGCGGCGCTCACCGGGCTCTCGGTGGCCGAGAGAATGGCGGGGAAGGTCATGGCCGAAAGGCAGGCATAGGGCACATAGTACAAAAAGGACTGCAGCCGCCGGCTGCGGATCTTTTTTTGCAAAAGGGTCAGGGGCAGCATGCGGATGAGGTAGGTCACGCCCGCCATCACCAGAAGATACCAGAACAGGCTCATTGTGCCGCCTCCTTTTCCTCATCGGTCTCGGGCGAAACGTCCATGGGGAACAACCAGGCCCCCAACGCCGCCGCGGCTAGCGTGCTAATGACGATGGCAAAGCCGCTGCCCACCGCCTCGGACAGAGGCGTCCAGGCGAAAACGCAGCTCACGATGACCGCCGCCACCACCACCGCCTGCACCGGCTTGGAACGGCGCATGGGCGGCACCACGATGGCGATGAACATGCTGTAAAGAGCCACCCCCAGCGCGCTTCGAATGGCGGGGGAGAGCACCGCGCCCGCGATGGCGCCCACCACGGTGCCGCCGGTCCAGCCCAGAATGGGCAGGGCGGCCAGGCCGTACATATAGGCGGGCGTGAGGGGAGCGGAGCGGCCCATAGCCACCGCGAAGATCTCGTCGGTGTTGGCAAAGGCGATCAGCATCCGCCGCCGGGTGGTGAATTCCGGGCCCAGCCGCTGGCTCAAAGAAAGGCTCATCAGCGCGTAGCGCAGGTTGATGACCAGCTGGGTCAGCGCCAGCTCCACCAGCGGCCCGTGGGCCAGAATGACCGTCAGCCCGGCGAACTGGCCGGCGCTGGTCATGTTGGTCAGGCTGATGAGGCCGGCGATCAGCGGCGACAGGCCGCCGTTCACCGCCAGAATGCCGAAGGTGAAGCTCACCGAGAAATACCCCACCCCGATGGCCAGCCCGTCCCGCAGGCCGGCCCCGTATTCGCTTTTCATGCCGCCGCCTCCCTCGAAGGTGTGTCACTGCGCTCCATTATACTACCAATGACGCGCCAAAGCAACAAAACCGGCTGCCCTCAGGTTCGGCCTTGTGCGGGCGGGGCAAACTGTCTATAATAGAAATAAAGGCCGCCTCGTCCCGCGAGGCGGCCGACCCCAAAAAGGAGACATATGTTCCATGCCTTATAAAGCGATCATTCTGGATGTGGACGGCACGCTGGTGGCCCACGGCGAGCCCTCGGCCCGCCCGGCGGTGGCAGAGATGGTGCGCCGGGTGCAGGCCCAGGGCGTGAAGGTGGTCATCGCCACCGGCCGCACCTATTACGCCATGAACACTTCCATTTTAGGCGGCATCCGGCCGGATTTTGCCGTTTGCGCCAACGGCGCCCAGGTGCTGGACGGCGAGGGCCGTCTGCTGGCCAGCGAGGACTTCACCCCCGAGGAGATGTACGCCCTGGTGGACTACTTCGAGGATTTTGACTATCCGCTGGCCTTTGCTTTTTCCGACAGCTATTACGTCTATGTGGAATTCGAAAAAATGCGCGAATTTTACAAGGCGGTCACCGGCCACAGCGAGTATGTGGCGGACGGCGAGGACCAGGAGCGCCACCTGCAGGACATGCCCTTCGGGGCCTTCGGCATCCTGCCTCCCGGCGCTGTGGATGGATTCCAGGCCCGCTACGGCCACCTGGGCCTGCAGTTCGTGCCCTACCACCCCGGCTACTACGACATCAACCGCGCTGGCACCGACAAGGCGGTGGGCGTGAAAAAACTGATGGAGCTCACCGGCTGGAAGGCCGAAGAGCTGCTGAGCATGGGCGACAACGAGAACGACATCCCGCTGATGAGGCTGGTGGGCCGGTCCTACTGCATGGCCAACGGCAGCGAGTCGGCCAAAGCCGCCGCCAGCGCCATCGCGCCGCCGGTCACCGAAGAGGGCGTGGCCGCCGCGCTGCAAAAGGAGTTTTTCCCCCATGAGCTTTGAGCCGGTGTTCGGCCCGGCCAGCCGGGCGCTCATTCTGGGCAGCTGGCCCAGCCCCGAGAGCTGGCGCCAGGGCTTTTACTACGGCCACCCCCGCAACCGGTTCTGGCCGCTGCTGGCGGGGCTGTGCGGCGCGCAAACGCCGACCACGGTGGAGGAAAAGCGGGCGCTGATCCTGCAAAACGGCCTCGCCCTTTGGGATGTGCTGGAACGTTGCGCCGTCACCGGCGCGTCGGACGCCTCCATCAAGGACCCAGTGCCGGTGGACCTGGCCGCCCTGCTGAAACAGGCGCCGGTGGAAGCGGTGTTCTGCAACGGTGCAACGGCCTTCCGCCTGTACGAAAAGATGCTGCGCCCGGTGTCCGGCATCCCCGCCGTGCGTCTGCCCAGCACCAGCCCGGCCAACGCCGCCTTCAGCATGGAAAAGCTGGCCGCCGCCTGGGGCGGCGCGCTGGGGCCCTGGCTTGGCGGAGTGCGTTGATTTAGCTGCTTCACTGTGGTAAAATAATGTCAAACAGCGGGCGCCGCCCGCGCAGGAGATACGAACCATGAGCAGGATCATCGAGATAAAAAAGAAGCCCGCCGCTCCCTGGTACATCGCCGGGGCGGTGTGGGTGGTGGGGGCGCTGGCGCTGCCCATCTATGAGCTGTGGGCGCTGGGCCTTGTGGCCGTCGCATCGGTGGCGGCGCTGGCGGTGGCCTTCAAGCTCTGTCCGCCGGTCATCGTGACCAAAGAGGTGCCCTGGTTCACCGGCCGGGAGGATGCGGACGAGATGCTGAATCGCATCGACGCCGACCGCAAACGCCTGCTGGAACTGGACGAGCGCATCCCCGACGACGCCCTCAGCGCGGCCATCCGCCGGATGGAAGCCGCCTGCTCCGGCATCCTTGCCCAGCTGGAAAAGGACCCGGACAAGGCCTCCCAGGTGCGCCGGTTCACCAACCACTATCTGCCGGACGCGGTGAAGATCCTCACCCTCTACGCGGAGATGGAGGAGACGGGCGTCACCGGCGAGAACGCCGAGGAGGTGCGCAGGCAGGTGGAGGCCAACGCGGCGGTCATCGCCACCGCCTTCGAAAACCAGCTGGACAGCCTCTATTCCGCCGCGGCGCTGGATCTGGACGCCGATCTCGAAGTACTCAAAGGCATGCTGAAAGGGCAGGGCCTTGTGGAATAATTTCTAAAGCGAAAGGAACGAACGACCATGGACGAAAAGAACATGATGCCCGAACTGACCCTGGACGCTGTGCCCACCCTCACCCTTGACCCCGCCGCCGACGAGGCCGCCGCTGCGGCTGCCGCCGAGGAGGAGAAGAAGGTCGAGCCGGTGATGATCGAGGAGACCCGCCTTTCCCCCGAAGAGCAGAAGATGGTGGACGACTTCGCCGAGAAGATCGACGTGACCAACAGCCAGATGGTGCTGCAGTACGGCGCGGCTACCCAGAAGAAGATCGGCGATTTCAGCGAGACCGCCCTGGACAAGGTGCGCACCAAGGACCTGGGCGAGACCGGCGAGATGATCGCCAATCTGGTCACCGAGCTGAAGGGCTTCGACGCCCAGGAAGAGAGCAAGGGCATCTTCGGCTTCTTCAAAAAGGCCGGCAGCGGCATCGAAGCCATGAAGGCCAAGTACGCCAAGGCCGAGGTGAACGTGGAGAAGATCGAGGCCGTGCTGGAAGGCCACCAGGTGCAGCTGCTCAAGGACGTGGCCATGCTGGACAAGATGTACCAGATGAACATGCTCTACTTCAAGGAGCTCACCATGTACATCCTGGCGGGCAAGAAGAAGCTCAAGCAGGTGCGCGAGGGCGAGCTGCAGGCCGCCATGGACAAGGCCAAGGCCAGCGGCCTGCCCGAGGACGCCCAGGCTGCCCGGGATCTTGCCGATATGTGCGACCGCTTTGAGAAAAAGCTCTACGACCTGGAGCTCACCCGCAATGTGTCCATCCAGATGGGTCCCCAGATCCGCCTCATCCAGAACAACGACACCATGATGGCGGAAAAGATCCAGACCAGCATCGTCAACACCATCCCCCTGTGGAAGAGCCAGATGGTGCTTGCCCTGGGCCTGGCCCACAGCCAGCAGGCCATCGAGGCCCAGCGGGCGGTGAGCGACATGACCAACGAGCTGCTGAAAAAGAACGCCGCCGCCCTCAAGCAGGGCACCATCGACGCGGCCAAGGAGTCCGAGCGGGGCATCGTGGACATCGAGACCCTGCAGGCCACCAACAAGAGCCTCATCGAGACTCTGGATGAGCTGAACAAAATCCAGACCGAGGGCCGTGCCAAGCGCGCTGCCGCCGAGGTGGAGCTGGGCCGCATCGAGGGCGAATTGAAACAGAAACTGATGGAGCTGCATAACTGATGAAAGGCCCGTGTAAACTGGAACAGATCCTGCCCGCGCCGCTGAAGAACAAGGTGGTGGCGGTGGCCGCCGCCTGCCTGCTGACCGCAGGCTCGGTGTTCGGCATCGGCGGGGCAAAGCTGGCCGCCTACGCAAACAGCACCGCTGCGGCCTTCTCCGACGGGATGTATTCCATCGCCGCCGACCTGGACGCCCGGCTCAACTCGGCGGCCAACCTGGTCACCGTGGCCAAAAAGGTCAGCGGGGTCAGCGCCGAAGCCATCGACGGGGTCAGCAGCGCCATCGAGGCGGTGAAGTCCGCCGAGGGGCCCGCCGCCAAGGCCGCCGCCGACGCGGCTCTGGCCGATGCGGCCAACGCCCTGTACGACGAGGCGTCCGCCCTGGCGGACCCGAGCCAGTACGACCTTTTGTCCGGGGAGCTGGCGGAGTTCAACGCCCGGGGCAACACCATCCGAAACAACGACTATAATTCCCAGGCGCAGGAGTTCAACGACACTCTGTCCGGCCAGCCCGCAAAGCTGATCGGCGCGCTCTGGGGTATAAAGGAGGCGGAATATTACCGATGAAACAGGCAAAACGCGCCCTCGCCGGCCTTGCGCTGGCGGCGGCCCTGCTCACCGGCAGCGTCTTTGCGGCGGTGCCCGCAGCCCCCGAAAACAGCTGTGTGCTGGACGAGGCGAACGTGCTGAGCGAGCGCACCGAACAGGCGGTGAACGACCTGACCATCGCTTTGGATGAAGCCTGCGGCGCCCAGATCGGGGTGCTCACGGTGGAATTCACCGGCGATTCCACCACCGCCGATTTCGCCGTGGACACCTTCAACGCCTGGGGCGTGGGCGATCCCGACAAGAACAACGGCGTTCTTCTGCTGCTGGTCACCGGCGCGGAGGACTATTACTGCGCCGTGGGCACCGGCCTGGAAAAGGATCTGACGCCCCAGAAGGTCGACGACCTGCTCTGGAACAACCTGGAGGAAGGTTTTGCCAAGGGCGATTATGACGCGGGCGTCACCGCCTTCACCAACGCCATGTACGACGAGCTGTGCGACATCTACGGTGTGCAGCCCGGTCAGAGCACCGGCGGCGGCGCGCCTGCTCCCGCGCCGGAACGGCCTTCCTTTGCGGCCCGTGTGGGCAGCTTCTTCACTCTGACCATCCTGCTGGTGGTGCTCATCTTCCTGGTGGTGCTGGGCAGGATCCTGCACCCGGTGCGCTATGTGCGCACCCGCTGGTTCGGCTACAGCTATCCGCCCCTGCCGCCCCGGCGGCTTTGGAGGCTTTGGCGGCGGTTCCTCCCGCCCGTCCTCTTCCTCCCGCCCCAAGAGTTTCGGCGGCTTTAGCGGCGGCTCTTCCCGCGGCTCCGGCGCAGGCCGGCGCAGCGGTGGCGGTTCCTCCCGCTCCGGCGGCTCCCGTTCCGGCGGCGGCGCAGGCCGGCGCAGATAACGTTAAAAAAAGAGGCCTTCCCCGGCGGGGAAGGCCTCTTTTTTGTCATTTCAGCAGGCCGTAGACCCGGTAGGTCTCCAGCATCTGGCCGAGAGTCAGTTTCTGACCCATCAGCTGGCGGTAGGTGGCGGTGCGGGTCTTATCTTGCGCCTTCAGCGTTTCCATGCGGGCCGTCGTGTCGGCGTATTGCGCCTGCAGGTCCGCCAGCATTTTCTCAAATTGTTCCAGCCGGTCCATCGGGGGCGTCCTCCTTCTTTGCAGTGTGCCGGGCGCTGAACTCACAGCCACAGTAATCCTGCCGGTACAGGCCGTATTCGGCCGAAAGTTCCAGACTGCGCTTGTAGCCGTTTTTCTTCTTGAAGTCGTTGGGCAGGTGGCGCACGCCGTACTGCGCTTCCAGCTCCTGCCCGATGGCGTTGATGCGCGCCGCGTCCTTGTGGGGGCTGATGGAAAGGGTGGTGCAGAACCAGTCGAAGTCGTGTTCGGCGGCGTAGCGGGCCGCCTCTTCCATCCGCAGCCGGTAGCACACGGTGCAGCGTCCGCCCCGTTCCGGCTCGGCCTCAAGGCCCGCCACGGCCTCGTAATAGCGGCCGGTGTCGTAGTCGCCCTCCACCACCTGCACCGCGGGGGCAAAGGCGGCGGCAAAGCGCTCCAGTTCGTCTCCCCGGCGGCGGTACTCGGCGGCGGGCCAGATGTTGGGGTTATAGTAGAGGATGGTCACCTCAAAATGGGCCAGCAGCTGTTCCAGCACAGCGCTGGAGCAGGGCCCGCAGCAGGCGTGGAGCAAAAGCCGGGGCTTTTTGTCTCCTTCCGGAGCCAGCCGGTCAAGCAAGGCTTCCATCTCCCGGGCATAGTTGGGTGGGTTCGCCATGAAAAAAGCATCCCCCTTTCGTTTTGTCAAAGACATTATACCACGGCGGGCAAGGGGAGAGAAAGAACGCCCGGTCACAGACTGTTTGTAACGTTTTTGCAATTTGTTTATAAGCTTATCACGGTTTTTCCACAAAGTAGGGGTATTCTATAATCACAGCCCGGGGGGAACAAAAGATTCCCCAAAGTGAAAACCGGCCACGGCAAGAAGCCGTGTATACTGGCCGCCGCCCATGCGACGGGCGGGCCCGCAAGCCCCGCCTGTGGACGGCCCAGACAACCGACCCGCCTTCCCCTTCGTGAGAAGGTTCATATAGATATCCGCTTTTTCATGAGATTCCTCTTCAATTTGTGCAAAAGCAGCCTGTCCCTTCACTCCTCGGGACGGGCTGCTTTTGCGTTTTGACCCTTTTTCTGGTATAATAAGCGAAAAGTGTGCCGCGCCCGCGGCCGAAAGGGGAACGCCCATGGAACAGCAAAAACTTGACCGCATCAGCGAACTGGCCCGCAAAAGCCGTACCGCCGAAGGCCTCACCGATGCGGAACGCGCCGAGCAGATGGCCCTGCGCCAGGAATACATTGAAAGTATGAAGCGCAGCCTGCGCGCCCAGCTGGACAACATCGAAATCATCGACGAAAACGGCTCCCGCCCGCTGAAGCGCAAGTCCTGACGGGCCAAACGCCCCATTTCATAACATCCGAGGTGCTTTTGTGTGACTGAAACGCTCGTGCGGCTGTTCGTCAAAAACAGCCGCGACACCGCCGACCCCGCCGTGCGCACGGCCTATGGCAATCTGGCCAGCTGGGTGGGCATCTTCTGCAATCTGCTGCTCTGCGCCGGCAAATTTTTGGCCGGCACCCTCTCGGGCAGTATCTCCATTGCCGCCGACGCGGTGAACAACCTGTCCGACGCGTCCTCCAGCGTGGTGAGCCTCATCGGCTTCAAGCTGGGCGCCCGCCCCGCCGACGAGGAACACCCCTACGGCCACGCCCGCTTTGAGTATCTGGCGGGCCTTGCGGTGGCGGTGATGGTGCTGGTCATCGGCGTGGAGCTGCTGAAAAGCAGCGTGGAAAAGATCTTGAACCCCGCCCCCGTAACTTTTAGCTGGGTGGCCATGGCGGTGCTGGCGGCGTCCGTCGCCGTCAAGCTGTGGATGGCTCTGTTCAACCGCACGCTGGGCAAACGCATCAACTCCGGTTCCCTCATCGCCACCGCGGCGGACAGCCGCAACGACGTGCTCACTACCAGCGCGGTGCTCATCGCCAGCCTCATCAGCCACTTCGCGCAGGTGGAGCTGGACGGCTGGATGGGCGCGGCGGTGGCCCTGTTCATCCTCTACAGCGGCGTGGGCCTCGTGCGGGACACCATCGATCCCCTGCTGGGCCTGGCCCCCGACCCGGAACTGGTGCAGCACATCCACGACAAGATCATGAGCTATCCCGGCGTGCTGGGCACCCATGACCTGATGGTCCACGACTACGGCCCCGGCCGGCAGTTCGCCAGCGTCCATGTGGAGCTGGCCGCCGAAGCGGACGTGATGGCCAGCCACGAGCTCATCGACGACATCGAGCGCGACTTCCTCAAAAATGACCGGCTGCCGGTGGTCATCCACTTCGACCCCATCGTCACCTCCGACGCCCAGGTGGGCGATATGCGCCGCTGGCTGGCCGAGGCGGTGAAGACCATCGACCCCGCCCTCACCATCCACGATCTGCGCATGGTGCCGGGCATGAGCCACACCAACATCATCTTCGACTGCGTCACCCCTCCGGGCTTTGCCATGAGCAGCGCCCGGCTGAAAGAGGCTATCAGTAAGTTGGTGAGCGAGAAAGACCCCGCTTACCGCTGCGTCATCACTGTGGAATCGAATTTCGCCGCCGTGCCCTGCGCAGGCGAAGCGGTGCGGTAAGGGGGAAGAGACGATGGAGTTTTCCTATTCCGACAAGGTGTTGGGCATGCGCCCCAGCATCATCCGCGAGCTGCTCAAACAGATGAGCGACCCGGCCCTCATCAGTTTCGCCGGCGGCAACCCCGCGGCGGACAGTTTCCCGGTGGCGGACATCCGCGTTTTCAGCGACAAGCTGCTGGAGAGCGACCCGGTGGGCATGCTGCAGTATTCCGTCACCGAGGGCTACGACCCCCTGCGCAGCGCCTGCCGCGCCTTTGCCAACCGTCAGTGGCCGGTGGTGAAGGAGAGCGATGAGCTCATCATCACCAGCGGCAGCCAGCAGGTCATCGAGTTCATGGCGAAACTGCTGTGCAACGAGGGCGACGTGGTGGCGGTGGAGGAGCCGGCTTTTCTGGGCGCCTACAACTCCATGCGCAGCTTCGGAGCCGAGCTTCGGGGCGTGCCCCTGGAGCCGGACGGCGTGAACCTGGAGGCCCTGGAAGCGGCCTTTGCCGCCCAGCCGAAGCCCAAGTTTTTCTACTGCATCCCCAACTTCCAGAACCCCACCGGCTATACCACCAGCAAAGAAAAGCGCAAAGCCATCTATGAGCTGGCGGTGAAGTACGGCGTGCCGGTGCTGGAGGACGACCCCTACGGCGCGCTGCGCATCTCCGGCGAGGACGTGCCCCCCATCAAGCACTTTGACGAGTGCGGCGCGGTGGTCTATGCCGGGTCTTTCAGCAAAATCCTTTGCCCCGGCATGCGCCTTGCCTATTGCGCCGGACAAGGCGACTTCATCACCAAGATGGTCACCGCCAAGCAGGGCAGCGACGTGCACACCAACGTCTGGGCCCAGCGGGTGTGTGAGCGGATGCTCACCCAAACGGACATGAACGCACACATCGCCCGGCTGCAGGCCATCTACCGGGAAAAGGCGAACTACATGATGGAGAAGCTGGACGAAAAGCTCTCCGGCGCGGTGAGCTATGTGCGGCCGGAGGGCGGCATGTTCATCTGGGCCAAGCTGCCCGACGAAGTGCCCGCTGGGGAATTTGCCCGGCGGTGCCTGGAAAAGAAGCTGGCGGTGGTGCCGGGCAGCGCCTTCTACACCGACAGCGCGGTGGAGCAGCCCTTTGTGCGGCTGAATTTCTCCACCCCCACCAAGGAACAGATCGACCGGGGCGTGGCTGTGATGGCCGAAGTTCTGGCTGAAATGACGAAGTGACCGCAAAAACGAGAGGAGAGAGGCACCCATGGAAAAAATCAAGATGACCACCCCCCTTGTGGAGATGGACGGCGACGAGATGACCCGCATTTTGTGGCAGATGATCAAGGACGAACTGATCCTGCCCTTTGTGGAGCTCAAGAGCGAATACTACGACCTGGGGCTGCCCAACCGGGACGCCACCGGCGACCAGGTCACTATGGACGCGGCGCTGGCCAACAAGAAGTACGGCGTGTCGGTGAAGTGCGCCACCATCACCCCCAACGCCCAGCGCATGACCGAGTACAACCTGCACGAGATGTGGAAGAGTCCCAACGGCACCATCCGCGCCGTGCTGGACGGCACGGTGTTCCGCGCGCCCATTCTCATCAACTGCATCAAGCCGGTGGTGAAGAACTGGAAAAAGCCCATCACCATCGCCCGCCACGCCTACGGCGACGTGTATAAGGGCACCGAGTTCCGCATCCCCGGCCCCGGCAAGGCGGAGCTGGTGTTCACCGGCGAGGACGGCACCGAGATGCGCCAGACGGTGTATGACTTCGAGTGCCCGGGCGTTCTGCAGGGCCAGTACAACAAGGACACCAGCATTGCCAGCTTCGCTCGCAGCTGCTTCAACTACGCCCTTTCCACCAAGCAGGACCTGTGGTTTGCCACCAAGGACACCATCAGCAAGAAGTACGACCACACCTTCAAGGATATCTTCGCCGAAATCTACGAGGCGGAGTATAAGGAGAAGTTCGAGGCCGCGGGCATCGAGTACTTCTATACCCTTATCGACGACGCGGTGGCCCGGGTCATCCGCAGCGAGGGCGGCTTCATCTGGGCCTGCAAGAACTACGACGGCGACGTGATGAGCGACATGGTCTCCACCGCCTTCGGCAGCCTGGCCATGATGACCAGCGTGCTGGTGAGCCCCGACGGCTGCTACGAGTACGAGGCCGCCCACGGCACCGTCACCCGCCACTACTACCGCTATCTGAAGGGCGAGGTCACCAGCACCAACCCCATGGCCACCATCTTTGCCTGGACCGGCGCGCTGGCAAAGCGGGGCGAGCTGGACGGCATCCCGGCTCTGGAGGACTTCGCCAAGAAGCTGGAGGCCGCCTGCATCGACACCCTGGAGAGCGGCGTGATGACCAAGGATCTGTGCGGTTTGGCGGAGGGCATCACCCCCACGCCGGTGTCCAGCGAGGAGTTCATCAAGGCCATCCGCAAGAACCTGGAAGAGAAGCTGAGCGCGTAAAGCGAAAGCCGAAAGGCTTGTATGGTCCAGAATAAACAGCGGCCCCCGCGGGAAGTTTCCCGCGGGGGCCGCTTTGAGTTTTATTCCTGCATCTTCCGCTTTTGGGCCAGCTTGTGACGCCGCCGCGCCAGGGGCAGCGCCCCCAAACAGATGAGCGCGCCTAGCCCCAGATTGAGCAGGGTGTGGGGGAACCCGCCCGCAAGGTCGGTCAGGCCAAAAAACAGGTTTACGCCGCCAATCACATAACACACGGTGAGCACCCGGTCCATGTGGCGGAGGATGGAATCCGTGTCGCTGAACAGTTCAAAGGGCGTGCCGTCGTTCTCCCGCCGAAGATAGACCCAGCTGAACAGTTTGCCCACTACCTGGATGCCTGTGTCTTCCAGAAAGGCAATGTAGTCCGGGTCGTTCTTTTGCAGCATTTCCAGCTGGTACTGCCAGCGGCCCGGCTCGCCCTGCTCGAATTCATAGCTGCACCAGCCCACCCGCTTCAGTTGCCAGCCCTGGCGGCTCATCTCGTTCAGCCAGGCGGCCTCCTTTTCCCAGTCCCACAAAAGAAATGCCTTGTGCACCACCTTGTTCATGCCTGCCCCTCCTTTGTCACGGCCCGGCCGTTTTTCACCAGTTCCTCCAGCCGGGCAAGTTCCGCCTCCACCGCCGCCTTGCCTGCGGCGGTGATGCGGTATTCCTTTTTGCGGCTGCCGGCCTCCACCGGCAGCGCCTCGATCCAGCCTTTTTCCAGCAGAGCGTTCAGCGCGCCATACAGCGTGCCCGCCGCCAGCCGCACCCGCCCGCCGGAAAATTCCTGGGCCTTTTGCATGATGCCGTAGCCGTGAAGCGGCTGATACAAAGAAAGAAGAATGTAGTAAAACGCCTCGGTCAAGGCGAAACTCTCCGCCATGGGCCGCACCTCCTGCTATATAAGCTCACGTTATATCGGATTACGATATAACTATATCAGCACCCGATATAATTGTCAAGAGGGGGGTGAATCTGGGTTTTTGGCACTCGAATATACAGAGTGCTAAAATTAACAATTTGTTCACAAAAAGAACAAATAAAATGCGAAAAGAAGGGGTATAGTAATAATCGTCAGAAGGGAAGAGGACCGGTAGCAAAACCCCGGGGCCCGAAGCCCCCTGCAAAGCGGCGCAGCGCCCGCGCAAACACAGCGCCGCCAAGAACAAATCTCTTCGTGCGCGGAGAATAGGAGTTTATTATGTTTGGCATGATTCCGTTCACCCGTGAGGAAAATAGTCTGTGGAACTATCTGGACAACATGGAAAAGAGCCTGTTCACCGGCTTTGGCGACATGAGCCAGTTCCGGTGCGACATTCAGGACAAAGGCGACCACTACCTGCTGGAGGCGGAGCTGCCCGGCTTCCAGAAAGAGGACATCAGCCTTGACCTGAACGGTGACACCATGGTCATCACCGCCCGTCACAACAGCGAGAGGGAAGAGAAGGGCGAGGGCAACTACCTGCGCCGTGAGCGCAAGTACGGCTCCTACAGCCGCAGCTTCAATGTCAGCGGCATCAACACCGAGGGCATCAAAGCTGCTTACACCAACGGTATTTTGGAGATCACGCTGCCCAAGCAGGCCGAGGTTGCTCCCGCGGCCCGCACCATCCAGATCGAGGGCTGATGTTCCACAACACCCCATGGCAAGCAAGGGGCGCCCGGCCGAATTGGCCGGGCGCCCCTTTTTGTTGTTTACGAATTGCAAATAACAAAATAATTCGTCGGTTTGTATATTTCTTGGCTTAAAAAATCCGCTTTTCACCCGGTAAACGAAGCGTCGGTTGACCGGCGGGCCCGGTATCCGCTACGATAGACGCGGGAGGCGAAGAAGATGGACGCAAAAACATTGGGAGATTTCATCGCCGGGCGGCGCAGGGAGCTGGGGCTGACCCAGGCTCAGCTGGCCGCGCGGCTGCATCTCACCGACAAGGCGGTGAGCCGCTGGGAGCGGGGCGTGGGCCTGCCAGACCTGGCAACCCTGGAACCGCTGGCGGCGGCGCTGGAGGTGAGCCTCGCCGAGCTGATGACCGCCCGCCGCCAGCCGCAGCCCCTGCCGGAAGCGGAGGAGGCGGCGGCCCAGACGCTGGCACTGGCACGCCAGAGCCGTAGCGCCGGGCAAAGGGCGCTGTGGTGGACGTGTGCCGCCTGTCTGGGGCTTTTTGGTGCGGTGGCGGTGCTCCTGGTGTGGGTGCTGGCGGTGAGCGGCCCGGTCGTGGCCGCCTCGGTGGCGAGCCTGCTGCTGGGGCTGGGGGCCTGGAGCGTGCCTCTGGTGCAGCTGGCCCGGCGGCGGTGTACCCCGGCGGGCTGCATTTTCAGTCTGGGGTTGGCTCTGGCAGCCCTTTCGGTGCAGTTTACCGACATCCTCACCCAGGTGCGGGAAGGAGATTGGTCCGCCTTGATGGACACCATGGATACGCTGCTGGCAGTGGTGGTGTTCTTCTGCGCCGTCACCCTGGCGCTGAACCTGCTGGCGGCGGTGCTGGGCCGTTACCGAAAATAAGAAGAGTCGCGCGGGCGTTTCAAACACCGCGCGGCTTTTTTGTTTATCCCTTTTCCCGGCGGCGTTTCAGCTTCGCCTTGCGGGCCATCACCCGGGCCAGATTCTCCGCGGCCCGGGCCTCGCTGCCCTGGTCGGTGGGCAGGTAGTAGCGGCGGCCGGCCAGATTTTCCGGCAGGCATTCCAGATCCGCCACCTTCTCTTCGGTGTCGTGGGCGTAGACGTAGCCCTTGCCGTAGTCCAGCTCTTTCATCAACCGGGTGGACGCGTTGCGGATGGCCAGAGGCACCGGCTCGTCCAGCACTTTCTCCGCGTCCGCCTTGGCCATCTCGTAGGCCTTGTATACCGCATTGGAGCGGGGCGCCAGCGAGAGATAGATGACCGCTTGAGCCAGATTCACGCTGCATTCCGGCATGCCGTTGAAGTGGCAGGCCTGGTAGGCCGCCACCGCGATCTCCAGCGCCCGGCTGTCTGCCAGGCCGATGTCCTCGCTGGCAAAGCGGATGAGCCGCCGCGCCACATAGAGGGGGTCCTCGCCCGCCTCCAGCATCCGGGCCAGCCAGTAGACCGCCGCGTCCGGGTCGGAGTTGCGCATGGATTTGTGCAGCGCGCTGATGAGGTTGTAGTGTTCCTCGCCTTTTTTGTCGTAGAGCAGGCTCTTCTTGCTGGTGCACTGTTCCAGCAGCGGCCGGTCCACCACCAGTTTTCCGTCCTGTTCCTCGGCGTTCAGCACCGCCATTTCCAGGGTGTTCAGTGCGGTGCGGGCATCGCCGTTGGCAAAATTGGCGATGAGCTCCAATGCCTCCGGCTCCATTTCGATGGTCTTGCCGCCAAAACCCCGGGGGTCGGTGAGGGCACGGCGCAAAAGCCCCGTCAAATCTTCGGGGGTGAGGGCCTTTAACACGAATACCTTGCACCGGCTCAAAAGCGCCGCGTTTATCTCAAAGCTGGGGTTCTCGGTGGTGGCCCCGATGAGCACGATGCTCCCCTTTTCCACAAAGGGGAGGAAAGCGTCCTGCTGGGCCTTGTTGAAGCGGTGAATCTCGTCCACAAACAGGATGGTGCGCTGGCCCAGCCGCAGGCGGGCTTCCGCGTCCTGCATCACGGCCTTTATCTCCTTCACGCCGCTGGTCACTGCGCTGAAGTTCACAAACTCCGCCTGGGTGCGCCGGGCGATGATCTGGGCCAGGGTAGTCTTGCCCACGCCCGGCGGGCCCCAGAAGATCATACTGTTCACCCGGTCGCTCTCGATGAGCCGACGCAGCACCTTGCCCTCGCCCAGCAAATGCTGCTGCCCGGCGAACTCGTCCAGGTCCCGCGGGCGCATCCGGCTGGCCAGCGGCCGGTCCTGCGGGCGGTCGAACAGGGTGGTCTGTTCCACTTCGCACTCCTCCTTTCTGCGCAATGGAAAAGCAGCCCGGCTTTAGGCCGGGGTGCCTTAAGAAAACAGCGCCGGGAAAAGGGCGCTTTTGCGGCATCGCAGCGTCAAAGTGCCTTGACAACCACCAAGGGTGCCTGCGGCACTTTTCCTTGCGCTACCATCAAAATCGCCCATTTCCTGGTGCTGCGCAGTTCTGCCCAAGGCAGAACCGCAGTTTTCTTGTGCCACCTCGGCTTCAGGCCGGGCCGTTGTAGTCGATGGGAAGGGTGGCCAGACCGTTCAGGTCAAGGCTCGCCACGTTGCCCGCGCTGAGTTCATAGAATCCCTGTGCGGCTACCATGGCCCCGTTGTCGCCGCAGAACTGCATCTCGGGCAGATAGAGCTTCGCCCCCAGTTTCTGTGCCCCCTCGTTCACAAGGCAGCGCAGCAGGCTGTTGGCCGCAACGCCCCCCGCCAGGGCAATGGCGGAAGCGCCGGTATCCTGCGCCGCCGCCAGCAGTTTTTCCGCCAGAATTTCGTCGATGCGCCGCTCGAAGCTGGCGGCCATGTCCGCCACGTTCAACGCCTCGCCCTTCATTTCCGCCTGGTTCACCGCGTTCAGCACCGCCGTTTTCAGGCCGGAAAAACTCACGTTGTAAGGCCCGTCCACATGGGGCACCGGCAGTTTGTAGGCTTTGGGGTCGCCGTTTCGGGCCGCCTTACTGATGGCCGGCCCGCCGGGATAGCCAAGGCCCAGCGTGCGGGCCACCTTGTCGAAGGCTTCGCCCGCCGCGTCGTCCACCGTGCGGCCCAGCACATGATAATGGGTGTAATCCAGCACCTGCACGATGTGGCTGTGGCCGCCGCTGGCCACAAGGCAGAGGAAAGGCGGCTTCAGATCCGGGTGGGTGAGATAGAGGGCCGCGATGTGCCCCCGCAGATGATGCACCGGCACAAGGGACTTCTGGGCCGCATAGGCCAGCCCCTTGGCGAAGTTCACCCCCACCAGCACCGCGCCGATAAGCCCCGGCGCAAAGGAGACGGCGATGCCGTCCAGGTCCGCGGGGGAAAGCTTTGCCTCGTCCAGCGCGGCCTGCACCGTGGCGCTGATGTACTCGATGTGGCGGCGGCTGGCAATTTCCGGCACAACGCCGCCGTAGAGCGCCTGCTCCGCCACGCTGGTGGCCACCACGTTGCTAACGAGTTTTCGTCCGTCCTCCACCACCGCGGCGGCGGTCTCGTCGCAGGTGCTCTCGATTCCTAAAATATACATATCGTATAAAACTCCAATCGATATACAAAAATCGACCTTACAGGGTCAGTGTCATCACCACCGCGTCGTCGGGCGGGTCGCGGTAAAAGCCCCGGCGCACCCCGGCGGAGGCAAAGCCCAGCCGCCGGTAGAGGGCGAGGGCGGGGGTGTTGGCCGCCCGCACCTCCAGAAAGCACTGGTCGGCGCCCTCGGTTTTGAGGGCCGCGAGGGCCCCGGTCAGCAGCGCCGCGCCCACGCCTTTGTGGCGGGCGGCGGGGTCCACGTTGAGGGCGTAGAGGCTGGCCTCACCCGCCGCCAGCTGGAACACGGCGAAGCCCAGAACGCCCCCTTCGCCCTCGGCCACGAACAACCGGGCGGCGGGGCTTTCCAGTTCGCTCAAAAGCTGGCCTTCACCCCAGGGTTCGGGCGCGGCGGCAGCGATGACGGCACAGCGGGAAGTGTCGGCAGCGGCCATGGGGCGCACGGAAAGTTCCATATCAGTGGGCCTCCAGCCAGGTGTCGCCGCTGCTCACGTCGGCGGTGAGGGGAACGGTGAAGTTCACCGCGCCCTCCATCTCTTCCTTTAAAATCTGACTTACCAGCTTTACTTCGTCCTTGGGGGCCTCCACGATGAGCTCGTCGTGCACCTGCAAAATCAGCCGGGCGGCAAGGCCCTCTTCCCGCAGGCGACGCCACACCCGCACCATCGCCAGCTTGATGACGTCGGCGGCGGTGCCCTGGATGGGGGTGTTCATGGCCATCCGCTCGCCCAGTGAGCGCAGGTTGAAGTTTTTGCTGGCCAGCTCCGGCAAAGCCCGCCGGCGACCGAAGAGGGTGGTCACATAGCCCTTCTCCCGCCCGGCGGCGATGGTGGAATCCATGTACTCCTTCACGCCGGGGAAGGTGGCCAGGTAGTTCTTGATGAAATCGTCCGCTTCCTTCACGGTCACGCCGATGTCCCGCGCCAGGCTGAAGGCTCCAATGCCATAGACGATGCCGAAGTTCACCGCCTTGGCGGAAGAACGCAGCTGAGGGGTGACCATCTCCGGCGCCAGGCCGTAGATTTTCGCGGCGGTGCTGCGGTGGATGTCCTGCCCGGTGAGGAAGGCGTTTTTCATCGTCTCGTCGCCGGAGATGTGGGCCAGGATGCGCAGTTCGATCTGGCTGTAGTCCGCGTCCACCAGCTTGCAGCCTGTGCCGGCGATGAAGAACTGGCGCAGGCGGCTGCCCAGCTTTGTGCGGATGGGGATGTTCTGCAGGTTCGGCTCGCTGGAGGAAAGCCGCCCGGTGCGGGCCTCGGTCTGATTGAAGGTGGAGTGCATCCGGCCGTCCGGCCCGATGACCTTCAAAAGCCCCTCCACATAGGTGCTGTTCAGCTTCTGGTAGGTGCGGTATTGCAGAATGTCCTCCACCACCGGGCTGTAGCTTCGCAGGCTCTCCAGGGTCTCGGCGTCGGTGGAGTAGCCGCTCTTGGTCTTTTTGCGGGGCGGCAGGCCCATCTTTTCAAACAGAGCCTGGGCCAGCTGCTTGGGGCTGTTCAGGTTAAAGGTGTAGCCCACCGCCTCGTAGATGGCGGCCAGGGTCTTGTCCAGCTCCGCTTTCAGCAGGGTGCCGAAGGCTTCCAGACCCTCCTTGTCCACCGGCATGCCGATGCGCTCCATGTCCGCCAGCACCCGGGCCAGAGGCAGTTCGATGTCCTGCAGCAGGCTCGTCATGCCCTGTTCTTCCACCTTTGCGGCCAGCGCGTCGTAAAGACCTTCCAGCGCACCGGCGGCGGGCAGCGCCGGGCAGGCGAATGCGGGGGCCGGGGCGTATTCCGCCTCCAGCTGCTCCGCCTGGTAATCGCTGGCCGCGGGGTTCAAAAGGTAGGCCGCCAGCTTTGCGTCAAAGCGGATGGCCTTTCCCTCGCCGCCGGCTGCCAGCGCAATGTGATAAAGGGGCTTTGCGTCGAACACCCAAAGCTCCGCTTCACTTTCCAGCAGAGCGGGCAGGGCCTCGTCCTCCACCGTCCAGACATTCGCGCCCTGCACGGCGAACCAGCCGGCCTCGGCCTTCGCCATGCACAGCCGGCCGGAAAGGGCGGCGGGCAGGGGAGCGGGCGAAACTTCCGGCAGATCGGCCGCGGCGGCAGGGGCGGCGGCAACCTGATCCAGGCCCAGCCGGTCGGCCATGGAGTGCATCTCCAGTTCCGCCAGCAGGGCGGCGGCTGCAGCCGGGTCGCCGGCGGTGCGCTTGTAGGCGCCCGCCTCGGTGGGGATGGGCGCGGCGCAGCAGATCTCCGCCAGTTCCCGGCTCATCCGGGCGCTGGCCTCGTTCGCCGAAAGCTTTGTCCGCACGCCGGGTTTGATGGCCTTGTCGTCGATGTGCTCGTACACCCCGTCCAGGCTGGCAAAGCGCTGGATGAGGTCCAGAGCGGTCTTTTCGCCCACGCCGGGCACACCGGGGATGTTATCGGAAGTGTCGCCCATCAGGCTCTTCACCTCGATGAGCTGTTTGGGCTTCACGCCGTATTTTTCTTCCACGGCGGCCTCGTCCATCACCACCGTCTCGCTGCGGCCCATCCGGGTGGCGGCCAGCAGCACCGTCACATGCTCGTTCACCAGCTGCAGGCTGTCCCGGTCTCCGGTGGCGATGAGGCAGTCGTCGCCCCGGGCCGCCGCGGCGGCGGAAAGGGTGCCCAGCAAATCGTCCGCTTCGTAGCCCTCCAGGCTGACCATGGCAAAGCCCAGGTCCGCCAGCAGCTCTTTCAGCACCGGCATCTGGGCCGCCAGCTCCTCGGGCATGCCGTGGCGGGTGGCCTTGTAGCCGTCGAACATCTTGTGGCGGAAGGTGGGGGCTTTCAGGTCAAAAGCCACCGCCACCTCGTCGGGGCTGTGCTCCTTCAAAAGGTTCAAAAGGATGTTCAGAAATCCGTATATGGCGTTGGTGTAGCGCCCATCTTTCGTGGTGAGCAGCTTGATGCCGTAAAAGGCACGGTTGGCAATGCTGTTGCCGTCCAGAACCAGCAGTTTCATGCAAGAAAGCCCTCCTGAAAATCGCTCGGTGTTGCCCTATAAGTATACCACAAACGCCCGGTTTGTGGTACAATAGTAGCCAAGTTTGCACAAGCGAGGTACTCTATGCAGTTTGGCAGTTTGCCCATCGGCTCCGGGGCGGCATTGGCCCCCATGGCCGGATTTACCGACACCGCCTGCCGGGCCATGGCCGCCCGCCACGGCGCAGCCTATACCATCAGCGAGATGGTCAGCGCCAAGGCTCTGACCTTCGGGGATAAAAAAAGCGCCCGGCTCATCGCGGGCGGCGGAGGCGAGGCACCCTACGGGGTGCAGCTGTTCGGCGCGGAGCCCGAGACCATGGGCCAGGCCGCCGGGCTTATCCAGAAATACGAGTTTGACTTCATCGACATCAACATGGGCTGCCCCGCGCCCAAGATCACCTCTTCCGGCGCGGGCAGCCGCCTGATGCTGGACCCGGACCTCTGCGGCCGCATCACCGAAGCGGTGGTGAAACACAGCGGCGGCCACCCGGTGACGGTGAAGATGCGCGCCGGCTGGGACTCCGAGCACGTCACCGCTGTGGCGGCGGCGAAGGCCTGCGAGGCGGCGGGGGCGGCGGCCATCGCCGTCCACGGCCGCACCCGGGAGCAGATGTACACCCCCGGCACGGTGGACTGGAACGTCATTGCGGCGGTGAAGGCGGCGGTGAAGGTGCCTGTCATCAGCAACGGCGACATCACCAGCGCCGCCGACGCCCTGGCCATGATGAAGGCCACCGGCTGCGACGGGGTGATGGTGGGCCGGGCGGCCCTGGGTGACCCATGGCTCTTTGGCGAGATAAAAGCCGCCCTGGCGGGGGAGGAACTTCCCGCACGCCCGGGCCTTTCCGACCGCATGGCGGCCATGCGCCGGCAGATTTACGAGATGTGCGAGGAAAAGGGCGAGTGGGCGGCCATGCCCCAGGCCCGCAGCCAGGCCCTTTATTATATGAAGGGCCTGAAAGGGGCGGCGGCTCTGCGCCGGGCCTGCTGCGAGCTGCAGCACTTCCCCGATGTGGACCACCTCATCGACAAGGTCTACGCCGCGGGCAATCTGTAAAAATCAGTCCGTCGCGGCGCGGGTGAGTTCGTCCAGATTCTGGGCGTAGCAGGGCAGCATGTGCTCAAGGAAATAGTCCGCCTCCGGGCAGTGCATGGCGGTGATGGCCGCTTTCTGCTGGGCCAGCGCCGAGGCGAATTCCCGGTTGCCCGCCTGCACCTCCTCGGTGCACTTGATGAGGGCGGAAAGACGGTCCGCCGCCTTGAGGATGCGCTTTTCCGCGTCAGAAAGGCAGCGCCCGGTGAGGTAGCCGGTCATCTCCGCCCGCAGCGCCGGGGGCAGCAGATCCGCCATCTGGCGGGCGCTCTCTTCTTCCAGCGCCTTGTAGGCCGAGCGCAGCCGCTCGTTTTTGTACTTCACCGGGGTGGGCATGTCGCCGGTCATGATCTCCGGCGCGTCGTGGTAAAGCGCCGCCACCGCCACCGTCTCCGGGCGCACCGGGGTGCCGGTGACCTCTTTGGCGATGAGGCAGAGGGTGTGGGCCAGAATTGCCGTCTCGGCAGTGTGCTCGCTGAGGGTCTCCGGCCGCGCGGAGTGCATCAGGCTCCAGCGGCAGATGTATTTCATCCGGCTCACCAGCGCGTTGAACGGGTAGGTCTTCATCGAAAAACTCCTCCTTGAAGGCAGTTTCTGCCACAAACTCATCACAAACACAGTGTAGTATCATCATAGCACATTTTGCCCTTTGCGGGGCGGGATTTTTCAGAACGGAAGGGAAGGAACGGCATGCAGCCCCTCACAAAACCCCAGAACAAATACTGGCTCACCTTCGGCCTGTGCGCCTTGGCGGCAGCGCTGATGTTTTTGCCTTTTTACGTTGTGGATGGCGGCATCTTCCTCTACGCCGGCGATTTCAACAGCCAGCAGATCCCCTTCTATTACTACGCAAATGAATTTCTAAAGTCCGGCGGCGGCACCTTCAGCTGGGCCACCGATCTCGGCAGCGATTTCTGGAACAGCTATTCCTTTTATCTCGCGGGCAGCCCCTTCTTCTGGTTCACCCTGCTCTTCCCGGCGGCGTGGCAGCCCTTTCTGATGGCTCCCATGCTGGTGCTCAAGTTCGCGGTGGCGGGCGGCGACGCTTACCTCTGGACCCGCCGCTGGGTGAAAGACCCGAACCTCGCCGTGCTGGCGGGTTGTCTTTATGCCTTTTCCGGCTTCACCGTCTACAACGTGTTCTTCAATCACTTTGTGGACGTGGTGGCGCTGTTTCCCTATCTGCTCTGGACGCTGGACGAAGCGGTGCTCCAAAAACGCCGGGGCCCCTTTGCGGTGATGGTGGCGCTGAACCTGCTCAACAACTACTTCTTCTTCGCCGGGCAGGTGGTTTTCCTCATCCTCTATTTCGTCTGCATGACCGCCTCGGGCGTTTACCGCTGGAACGGCAAGACCTTCGGCGCGCTGGCGGCGGAGAGCATCCTAGGCTGCGGCATGGGCTGCGTGCTGGCCTGGCCGGCCCTTTTGAGCCTTGCCGAAAACCCCCGCACGGTGGATCCCTTCAGCGGCTTTGGCTACGTCTTCTACTCCAAGGCCCAGCAGTACGGAGCCATTCTGTACAGCCTTTTCTTCCCGCCGGATTGCCCCTACATGCCGGTGATTTTTGACGAAGGGGTCATCAAGTGGACCAGTATGTCCGCCTACCTGCCTCTGATGGGCATGGTGGGGGTCATTGCTTACCTGCGCTGCACCCAGAAGACCGCCTTCCGGCGCATCCTGTTCACGAGCCTCGTGATGGCGCTGGTGCCCGCCCTCAACTCCGCGTTTTACGCCATGAATTCCAGCTATTACGCCCGCTGGTGGTATATGCCCATTCTGGTGATGTGCGCGGCCAGCGTGCAGGCGCTGGAGGACGAGCGCATCGACCTGAAAAAGGGCGTGCGGCCCACCGTGGCGGTGCTGCTGGCCTTCTGCGTGTTCACCTTCCTGCCGGTGGAAGAGGACGGCGAGTGGAGCTTTGGCGTCATCGACTACCCTGAAAAATTCTGGCTCAACCTGGGCCTTGCCCTTCTGGGCGTGGCGGTGTTCTGGCTGCTGTGGGTGCAGTACCGCCGCCGCCCGCTGCTGGCAAGACGGCTCACCGCCGGTGTGCTGGCCTTCGGCTGCCTCTACGGCATCACCCACATTTCCATCGGCAAATTCGCCCAGTGGTCGAACGACGCCGACTGGCGCACCCAGCAGTATGAAGACGCCCGCGCTCTGGCGGAAAAGATGCCGGAGGGCGCTTACCGCATCGACGATTATGAATGCTACGACAACGTGGGCCTGTGGATGGGCAAGAGCTGCCTGCAGTTCTTCAACTCCACCGTGGCTCCCTCCATCATGGAGTTCTATCCCCAGTTCGGCGTCAAGCGGGACGTGCGCAGCGAGCCGGGCGTGGAGGACTACGCCCTGCGGGGCCTTTTGGCGGTAAAATACACCGTGACCCCGGTGGCCGACGCCGCCGATTTTGAGGAAAAGGCCGGGAACGACTGGGTCTATTGGGGCGCGGAGGGCAGCCTCGCGGTCTACGAGAACCAGTACGCCCTGCCCATGGCCTACGGCTACGAGTACTACGTCACCGAAGATCAGTTCGAGGGCGTGCCGGAAAACCAGCGGGCGAACCTGCTGCTGCGGACCATGGTGCTCACTGAGGAGCAAATTTCCGCCTGGGGCGACGTGCTCCAGCCTCTGCCGGAGGATCTGCTCACCGGCTTCTCCAAAGAGGCTTACCACCAGGACGTGGTGGACCGTCAGATCCAGGGCGCGGCCCAGGTCAGCCTGGACAGCCGGGGCCTCTCCGCCCGCTTCAACCTGCAAAAGGAGACAGTGGCGCTGCTGGCCGTGCCCTGGGACCCGGGCTTCACCGTCACGGTGAACGGCGAGGAGACCCCGGTGGAAAAGGTGGACGGCGGCCTGTGCGCCGTGCGCATCCCCGCCGGCGCGGTGGACCTGCGCCTGGACCACTTTACGAAGGGCCTGCCCCAGAGCCTCGCCGCCGCCGGTGTGAGCGTGGTGCTTTTCGCCGGGTATCTCGTCTGGCACCGCCGCCGGCGTGCGAAGCGCGCCTGGGGCCGGGCCGCTGCCGAAAAAACCATCTATCGCAAGGAGAATTGAATGGATTACGCAAAACGACTGGCGGCGGAGCTTTCCGCCCCGGAAAATCACGTGGCCGCCGCCATCGCCCTCATCGACGAGGGCAACACCATCCCCTTCATCGCCCGCTACCGCAAGGAGGCCACCGGCGCCATGGACGACCAGCTGCTGCGCACCCTGGCCGACCGGCTGGAGTACCTGCGGGGCCTGGACAAACGCAAGGAGGAAGTGCGCGGTGCCATCGAGGCCCAGGGCGCACTCACCGAGGAACTTTCCGCCAAGCTGGAAAGCGCCGCCACCCTGGCGGAGGTGGAAGACCTCTACCGCCCCTACAAACCCAAGCGCAAGACCCGCGCCAGCGTGGCCCGGGCCCGGGGCCTGGAGCCGCTGGCCGAGGCCCTGCTGGCCCAGGATGGGAAGCTGGACGTTGTCGCCGCCGCCGAAGGATACATCAATGAGGAAGTGCCCGACGCCGAAGCCGCCCTGGCCGGCGCGCGGGACATCATTGCCGAGCAGGTGAGCGACGACGCGGCCCTGCGCGCGGAACTGCGCCGCTTCTACGGGGCCTTCGGCCTGGTGAAGAGCGAGGCCGCCAAGGAGGAGGACAGCGTCTACGCCCAGTACTATGACTTCTCCCAGCCGGTGAGCAAGATCGCCGGCCACCGGGTGCTGGCTCTGGACCGGGGCGAGCGGGAGGAGTTCCTGAAGGTATCGGTGGAGGTGGACGCCGAGCGGGCCGCCGCCCTCTGCTGCAAGATGTTCGTCAAGGGCCGCAGCGCCGCCGCCGAACAGGTGGAGGAAGCCGTGCGGGATGCCTACAGCCGCCTCATCCACCCCAGCCTTGAACGGGAGGTGCGCGCCGCCCTCACCGAGCAGGCGGCGGAAGGGGCCATCAAGGTCTTTGGCGACAACCTGCGCCAGCTGCTGCTGGCCCCGCCCATCAAGGGCAAGGTGGCCATGGGCCTTGACCCCGGCTACCGCATGGGCTGCAAGGTGGCGGTGGTGGACCCCACCGGCAAGGTGCTGGACACCGCCGTGGTCTACCCGGTGCCTCAGTTCAAGCGGGTGGAGCAGGCCAAGAGCACCATCAAGGCCCTCATCAAAAAGCACGGGGTGCAGATCATTGCCATCGGCAACGGCACCGCCGGCAAGGAGACGGAAATTTTCGCCGCCGACGTCATCCGTGAGATCGGCGGCGGCGTGCAGTACATGGTGGTCAGCGAGGCGGGGGCCAGCGTCTACTCCGCCAGCGAGTTGGGCGCGAAGGAGTTCCCCCAGTTTGACGTGAACCTGCGCAGCGCGGTGTCCATCGCCCGCCGCCTGCAGGACCCCCTGGCGGAGCTGGTGAAGATCGACCCCAAGGCCGTGGGCGTGGGCCAGTACCAGCACGATATGCCCGCCAAGCGCCTGGCCGCCGCGCTGGACGGCGTGGTGGAAGGCTGCGTGAACACCGTGGGCGTGGACCTGAACACCGCCAGCGCGCCGCTGCTGAGCCGGGTGGCAGGCCTCACCGCCGCCACCGCCAAAAACGTGGTGGCCTGGCGGGAGGAGAACGGCGCCTTTGCCAGCCGTGCCCAGCTGAAAAAGGTGAAGGGCCTGGGGCCCAAGGCCTTTGAGCAGTGCGCGGGCTTTCTGCGGGTGCCTGGGGCCAAGGAGCCGCTGGACGCCACCGCCGTGCATCCCGAAAGCTACGCCGCGGCGAAGGCTGTTCTGAAACTGTGCGATTTCACCGAAAAGGACATCGGCACCGAGGCCATTGCGGCGCTGCCCGCCCGGGCCAAGGCCATCGGCTTTGAGCGCCTTTGCGCCGAGACCGGCGCGGGCAGGGAGACCCTCGAGGACATCATCGCCGAACTCTTGCGCCCCGGCCGGGACATGCGCGACGAGCTGCCCCCGCCGCTGCTGCGCACCGATGTGATGGGCATGGAGGACTTAAAGCCCGGCATGGAGCTCACCGGCACTGTGCGCAACGTCATTGATTTCGGCGCCTTTGTGGACATCGGCGTGCATCAGGACGGCCTTGTGCACATCAGCCAGCTCAGCGACAAGTTCATCCGTCACCCCGGCGAGGCGGTGAAGGTGGGCCAGGTGGTCAAGGTGAAGGTGCTGGACGTGGATCTGAAGAAGAAGCGCATCAGCCTCACCATGAAGGACCTTGGCTGAGGAGCGCTTAAAAGTAAAACAACATCAAAAAGGGACCGCCTGCCGGCGGTCCCTTTTTCTGCCCCGGCGGCGCTCAGCCGTCGAGGGCGCTTTGCAATTCGTTGATGAAGCGGCAGACGTGAAATCCGTCGCACACCGCGTGGTTCACCTGCACTGCCAGCGGCAACAGCACCCGCCCGTCCTGCTCAAAAAAACGGCCCATGGTGAAGATGGGCAGCAGATAGTCGTAGCCGTGCCGCAGGTTGAGGTTGAAGCCCTCAAAGGTGGTCCAGGGGATCATGGAGACGGGGAAGGTGTTTTCGGGCACGCCGGGCTTCGCGTTCATGGCCTTGTTTGCGCCGAACTGCTCCATGTCCTGCCGGCAGGCCCGGCAGAAGGCCTCGTAGTCCGGCGTGTACTCGGTCCACAGGTTGGAAAAGGTTTCGCTGTCCTCATGAAAGACCGTGTAACAGGGATGCATTTCGCTGAAAACGCCGGGCACTCCGTCGGGGCCCAGAGCGGTGCGGAACTCCTCGTGCCGGTTCACGGCGGCGGCCAGGTGGTAGAGCATGGTGGGATAGAGCTTCCGGCCCCGCCGGCGGAGGGCGGTGATGTCCAGCCGGGTGGTCATGCTATAGGTGCAGCCCAGGGCGGAATAGTGCTCATAGTGCTCCCGCCGGGGCCAGTTTTCCAGGTCGATGGGGGTGAAATCCATGGGGGTTGCCTCTCTTTCGGCGCGTTCAGAGCAGGGGGATGCCCGCCTTTTCGCACAGTGCGCGGGTGGCGGCGTCCCAAAGGCTCACCTGCACCTCGCCCACATGCACTTTTTCCAGAAGCAGCATGCAAAGCCGGCTCTGGCCGATGCCGCCGCCGATGGTCAGGGGCAGCTCGCCCGCCAGAAGCATCTTGTGGAAGGCCAGGTCCCGCCGCTCGTCGCAGCCTGCAAGGGTCAGCTGGCGGTCCAGCGCCGCGGCGTCCACACGGATGCCCATGCTGCTGATCTCCACCGCACACTGCAGCGGCTCGTGCCAGAACAGAAGATCGCCGTTCAGGGTCCAGTCGTCGTAGTCCGGGGCGCGGCCGTCGTGGGGCCTGCCGCTCTTCAGATTTCCGCCGATCTGCTCGATGAAGATGGTGCCGTGCTCTCTGGCAAAGGCGTTCTCCCGCTCCTTGGGGGAGAGGGAGGGCCAGCGGTCCTCCAGCTCCTGGCTGGTGACGAAGGCCACGTCCCGCCGCAGGCTGCCGGTGAGCTGGGGGAACTGCCACTTCAGCTCGTCCAGCGTGGCGCTGATGGCGTAAACGATGTTCTGCACGGTGGCATGCAGATACTCCCGGTTGCGCTGGCCGGCCTCGATGACCTTCTCCCAGTCCCACTGGTCCACATACACCGAGTGGAGATTGTCCAGTTCCTCGTCCCGGCGGATGGCGTTCATGTCGGTCAAAAGGCCGTTGCCCGGCCGAAAACCGTACTGATGCAGCGCCAGCCGTTTCCACTTGGCAAGGCTGTGCACCACCTGGGCGCAGGTGCCGGTGGCGGGAATGTCAAAGCTCACCGGGCGCTCCACGCCGTTCAGATCGTCGTTCAGGCCCAGGGCCGGGTCCACGAACAGGGGCGCCGTGACCCGCTTGAGGTGCAGCGCAGCGCACAGCTTCACCTCAAAGGTCTGCTTGATCATGCCGATGGCCTTCTGGGTGTCGTAAAGACCCAGACAGGGGACATAGTGTTCGGGAAGGGAAAAACCGCTCATGACAGACACCTCGCTTATTCCTGCTCCTTCTCCGGGGGCATCAGCCGCACCAGCAGCGAGAGGATGCGTTTGTCCTCCACCTGCTCCACGGTGACGTGCAGGTTCTCAAAATCAAAACTTTCGCCGGGAGCGGGGATGTGCTCCAGACACTCCAGAGCCCAGCCCGCCGCGCTGGAAAAGTCGCTGTCGAAGTTTTTGGTGGAAACGCCCAGCTCCTCGAACACGTCGTAGATGTTGGCCTCGCCCGCCACACGGAACAGGTGCTCTTCCAGCTGCTGCACCGGCAGGGCTTCCACCTCGTCGGTCTCGTCGAAGATCTCGCCCACCAGCTCTTCCAGCACGTCCTCCAGCGTCACAAGGCCCAGCGTGCCGCCGTAGTCGTCGGTAACGATGGCCATGTGCTGCTGTTCCCGGCGGAACTCCGCCAGCAGGTCGTTGATGCGCTTGGTGCGGTAGACGAAGGGCAGCTGACGGCACAGCGCCCGCACATCGATGCCGGTGCCCCGGGCCATGCACTCGAACAGGTCCCGGGTGTGCAGCATACCGATGATGTGATCGATGTCGCCCTCATAGACGGGGATGCGGGTGAAGGAGTTCTCCAGCACCGTGTTCACGATGGCGTCCACGCTGTCGTTCACGTCCACGGCCACCATGTCCACACGGGGCACCAGGATCTCCTGCACGGTGATGTCGTCGAATTCGATGACCGACTGAATGATCTCGGTCTCCTGGCTGTCCAGCACGCCTTCCTCTTCCACCGTGTCGATGATGGTCTTCAGCTCGTCCTCGGTCACGCTGGGCTGCAGCTCCAGCCCGGCGGCGTGGCGGCCGGTGAGCAGCTGTTTGAGCTTGACGAAGAACCACACGATGGGCGAAAACAAGGTGCGCAGAAACGCGATGACGCCTGCCACCTGCATGGCAAAGGACTCGGGATCGTCCTTGGCAAAGCTCTTGGGCAGGATCTCGCCGAAGATCAGCACCAGCAGCGTCATGCCGAAGGTGGCAATGGCGGGGCCGCTGGTGGGGCCCCACAGGGCGGTGGCGACCACGGTGGCCAGCGAGGCGCTGGCCATGTTCACGATGTTGTTGCCGATCAGGATGGTGGAGATGGTCTTGTCGAAATCCTCCGCCACCTTCAGGGCTGTTTTTGCCCGCTTGTTGCCGTCCTCCGCCTTGCTGCGCATGCGGATCTTGTTGAAGGAAGAGATGGCCGTCTCACTGGCGGAAAAAAATGCCGAGCAGGCCACCAAAAGGACCAGTGCAAAGTAAATACTGGGGCCAGGGGTATCCAAAAATCATCAAACCTTTCAAAATAGATTACGCAGAGGCTAAAACACCTCACAATATATATAGCAGAAATCCCACTTCATTGCAACAAAAAAACACCCCCCGCCCCGGCGAAGGCCCTGCCGGCGGGCAAGAGAGGGAACGAAAATGGATAATTGTTGTGTTCAGCCGGCACAAAGAAAGAACATTGCGGCAAATCTGACAAAAAAATCCCCTGGAAAAAGGGCGTTTCGTTCAGCAGGGAGAAATAATGGCCAAAAATGTACAAATGGATTTTTTTGTGCTATAATAACCCCAACCGGTGCCGCAGGGAAAGGCGGAGAACCGGCGGCCAGGGGCAAAAACGCCCGGGCGGCAATCTTGGAGGAAAGAGGGACGAAGGATGAACAAACCTGTTAAGGTCACCTGCTTCAAACAGGTGCACAACATCGTGACTGCTGCGGCGCAGTGCCGGCAGGAGATCAGCGTGCAGGACCTGAAGGGCGCTGTGGCGGACGCCAAGAGCATTCTGGGCCTCATGAATCTGGATTTCTCTCAGCCTGTGGAGATCTTCGGCGAGGATCCCACCGAGGTGGAGCACGTCTACAACGCCGTGCGTCATTGATCGCAGCAAAAAAACAGCGCCCGGCTGTGCCTTGTGTGCACAGCCGGGCGTTGTTTTTTGTCATTGCGGGTCCGACGGACCGTTTGCGCCGCGCTTTTTCGCCGCGGCGGCCTGCAGCTGAGCCAGCTTTTCCTGCTGGCGTGCGTCCTCCGCCTCCAGACGGCGGGCGCGTTCGGCCTGCTTTTCGCGGGCGGCCTGCTGCAGCTGGCGCAGTTTTTCCTCCTGGGCCCTCTGCTGCTGTTCGGCCCGCTGGGCGGCGGTGAGCCGCTGGCCTCTGGCAGGCGCCGGGGCCTTGGGGGCGGGAGCTTCCTGCTCTGCGGCAGGGGCCTCCTGCACCGGGGCGGGAGCCGGGGCTTCCGGCTGCGGCGCGGGGGCCGGTTCCTGCGTTTCCTGTGCAGGCGCTTCCGGTGCGGGCGGGGGAGCGGCTTTCTTCCCTCTCGGAGCCTTTTTCTCCTCCGTCCCTTCTGCCGGCTTTTCCTCCGCGGCCTTTTCGCGCCGCGGGGGCTTATCCGCTTTTTCGGCGGGCTTTTTACGGGCGGCTGCGGGCTTTTTCCGGGGCGCGGGCTTCGGCTTTTCCTCTGCCTTGGGAGCGGGCTCCGGCTCGGCGGGGGCCGGTTCGGGCTGTTCCGCCGGCTGCGCCGGAGCGGGTTCAGCCTCGGGAGCCTCCGCTTCCGCAAAGGACGTGTCGGCGGCTTCCTCCTCCGCCTCGCTCAGCGCGGCGGCGTCCACCAGGTTTTCCACGGCGTCCTCGGCAAGCCCGGCCTTCTTTTGCGGCCCCAGCGTCTCCTTCACCTCGCCGACAAAAGCGCCCCAGATGCAGGCAAGAAGAACGATGATGCACCAGAAGGTGATGGTGTTGACCCAGGCGTCAAAAAAGGAATGGTTCAGCAGGACCACCAGCGCGATGACCGCGCCGACGGTCACCACCAGGGTCATGAACAGGCTTTTGAACAGGTGCCGCAAGGGCCAGCACCTCCTTTCGGGAATGGTCAAAGGGGAGATTTACTTGGTGCCGAAGATGCGGTCGCCGGCGTCGCCCAGGCCGGGCACGATGTAACCGTTCTCGTTCAGCTTCTCGTCCAGCGCGGCCACGTAGATGTCCACGTCGGGGTGCTGCTCGTGCACCTTGGCCAGGCCTTCGGGGGCGGCGATGATGGCCAGGAACTTGATGCTGCGGGCGCCGCGCTTCTTGATCTGGGTGATGGCGTCGCAGGCGCTGCCGCCGGTGGCCAGCATGGGATCCAGCAGCAGAACGTCACGCTCGGCGATGTCGCTGGGCAGCTTGCAGTAGTACTCCACAGGCTCCAGGGTCTCTTCGTTGCGGTACATGCCGATGTGGCCCACCTTGGCGGCGGGCAGCAGGCTCAGCATGCCGTCCACCATGCCCAGGCCGGCGCGCAGGATGGGCACCAGGGCCAGCTTTCGGCCTGCCAGCACATGGCTCTTGGCAACAGCGATGGGGGTCTCGATCTCCACTTCCTTGGTGGGCAGATCGCGGGTGGCTTCGTAGCAAAGCAGCATGGCGATCTCGCCTACCAGCTCCTTGAATTCCTTTGTTCCGGTGCCCTTGTCCCGCAGAAGGGAGACTTTGTGCTGTACCAGGGGATGATCCAAAATCATGGGTGCTTTGCTCATACTGACCGCTCCTTACTCGATGTGATTGTTTGTGTGTATCGTCAAAACGCGGGGTGTGCCCCCGCGTCCTGCAGCAAAAAATACTGTCAGCCGCGCTGCTCCAGATCGGTGATCTTGTCGATCCGGCGCTGATGGCGGCCGCCCTCAAAGGGGGTGTTCAGGAAAAGATCCACCAGATAGATGGCGAGGCCTGCGCCCACCACGCGCCCGCCCATGCACAGGGCGTTGGCGTCGTTGTGGCGGCGGGTGTACTCGGCGCTGAAGGCGTCGGAGCAGCAGCAGGCACGGATGCCGTGGATCTTGTTGGCGCTCATGGAGATGCCCACGCCGGTGCCGCAGAACAGCAGCGCCTTGTCGCACTCGCCGGCCACCACCGCGCGGCAGGCGGGCTTGGCCATGTCGGGATAGTCGCAGGACGCGCCGTCAAAGCTGCCGAAGTCCTTATAGGCAACGCCGATCTCGTCCAGATGGGCGCGCACGGCTTCTTTCAGTTCAAAGCCGCCGTGGTCGGCGGCGAGGGCGATGGGTTTAGACATCTGAAAACATCCTCCAATGGTCGTCGTTTTTGTTTACGGGCGCAGGGACTGGCCCCGTTCGGCCCGTTCCCGTTCGGCCTGGCTCAGCCGCAGATAGCTGGGCGCCAGGGCGGCGGCGCTCACCGCTTCGCCCCGGTCGTTCATCGCCCGGGCGGCAAGGCACACGCCCGCGCCCCGGCACAGACCCAAAGCGGGCGGGCAGGGCAGGACCCCTTCCGTCTGGCCGTATACATTATAGCACAGCGCGGCTCCGTCACCAACAAAAAAGAGTGGCTTTTTGCAATTTTCCACAAATTGTGCCAGGTCCTTCACCGGCGCGGCGGAGTCGGGCACAAGGCGGGCGCGGCTGGCCAGGTCGAAGGCCGCCCAGTACACCTCGCCCCGGCGGGCGTCCAGCGCCGCCAGAACGGTGCCCTGCCCGGCGGGGCAGCTGTAAGCCAGTGCTTCCGGGGTGGAAACGGCGGCGCAGGGCGCGCCGTGCACCAGCGCCAGCCCCTTCACCGTGGCAAGGCCGATGCGCAGGCCGGTGAAGCTGCCCGGCCCGGCGCACACGCCCCAGAGGTCCACGTCGGCGGGGGAGAGCCCGGTGGCTTTGAACGCCCCGTCCACCAGGCCCATCAGCGTCTCGCTGTGGGTGTGGCCGGCACAGAGAAAGCTCTCGAAAAGCAGCTCCTCGCCCCGCATGAGCGCCACCGCCGCGGTGCGGCCGGCGCTGTCCAGTCCGAAGGTGATCACAGCTCCACCCCCTCGATGGTGATGACCCGCTCGTCGCCGCCGGCGTGGCGGATGTCCACCGTCACGGGCCGCTCCAGCGCCAGCAGGTCGGCAAAATTCTCGCTCCACTCGGCGGCCACCACCGCACCCTCGTCCAGGTAATCGTAGAGACCGGCGGTCTCCAGATCCTCCCGGCTGCTGATGCGGTAGAGGTCAAAGTGGGCCAGGGGGCGGGGCCCCCGGTAGTAATTCACGATGGCAAAGGTGGGGCTGCTCACCGGGTCGGTGCAGCCGAGGCCCTCGGCCAGCCCTTCGGTGAAAGCCGTCTTGCCCGCGCCCAGCCCGCCGGTGAAACAGACAAGGGTGCCCGGCGCAAGACGCTGCGCTAATCTCTTGCCCAGCGCCACTGTTTCGGCGCGGCTGCGGGTGATGAATTCGGCCATGGGCCGCCCCTCCTTTCCCGGGAATTCGTCAAAGTCCGCCGCTTATTATACTCCCGCGGGGGCAAAAGTGCAACCGTGGCGGCTCAGCTTACACTTTCGGCCCACTGGCGCATCGTTTCCAGCCGGCCGAGCAGGTTGTCGGAGAAGCGCTCCGCCACCTCCAGCACCACCACGTCCGGCACTTCGGGCTGCCATTCCAGCAGCGTTTCCACCTGCATCTGGTTGCCGTGGAGCACCGTGGTGTCCGCAAAGCCCTGGGCCAGCCAGGGGGCCAGCGCCTCGCCGAAGCTGTCCCGCGCAAGGAGCAGGCTGCCCTCGCCCTCGCCGGCGTAGCGGGCGATCTCGCCCCCCGCCTCCCACAGGGTGCACTGGGCGGGCACGGCATCCAGCGCCCAGTACACGTCGTCGGTGCACCAGGCCCAGCTGCCGCACATGTTGGCAAGGTCGGTGAGGGGGGCTTTTTCCGGGTCGGCGGACATCTCCGGCCAGGCCGCCGCAAAGGGCCTGTCCAGCGCTTCCAGCGTCAGCTGCGCCGCCAGCCAGGCGCCCGCCTCGTTCCAGTGGGTGTCGTATTTGTAATAGACCTGCCGCTCCAGCGCGGCGTCCTCCAGTTCCTCCAGCGGGAAGAGCACCGGCACGCCCGTTTCGCCCAGCGCCCCGGCCAGCGCGCCTACCCGGGTGGGCCGGCTCACCACCGGCACGCTGTCGGGCATATAGCGGCTGTAGACCCCCTCCTTCGCGGGGGCGAAAAGCACCAGAAGCCGGCTGCCCTTGGCGGCGAGGACGTCGTTCAGCGCTGTCAGCGCCTGGGCCATGGCGGCGGTCTCCTCGGCGGAGTAGGCGGTGAGGCCCTGGTAGTCGGAAAGGCTCTTGGAGTCGGACACGTCCTTCAGGAACAGCCAGCCCTCCTTGCCCAGCAGCACGTTGGTGGAGTCCAGCGTGCCCACCAGCCGGTCGGCCCCGGATTTCAGCGTCAGGAACTGGTTGCGGAAGGGGGCGTGGTCCCCCAGCCACTCCTCAAAGGCCGCGGGCCAGGCCCGCACGCCGGTGGCGGCGGTGGGAAAAGCGGCCAGGGTGCGGTTCTCGTAGTTGGTGGTGTCGCACATCCCCCGCACCAGCGGCCACAGAAGGCAGGGCCCCGCCAGCAGGGCGGCGAACCCGGCGATGAGCGCCCGGGGGCAGCCCCGGCGTTCACGGTCATGATGAGACATTCGGTTCGCCTCCTTTTAAAAGCGGAAATAGATGAAGGGGTTGTAGGTGCCGCTCACCAGCAGCACCAGGCAGGCAAAGCCCAGCGCCAGCAGCAGGGCGGTCTGGGCGCGGCCCGCGGGCTGCCGGTCATAAAGAGCAGCCTTGAAGCGGGGCCACAGCGCCTGCGCCGGGCCGCAGAGCAACAGTCCCGCAGCCAGCAGCACCAGCGTGCGCCCGTCGATGAAGCGGCTCACCGGCCAGGCGGCAAAGCCCGCCGCCGGGATCACCATGGCCTTCAGCCACAAAAGGCCCGCCCGCAGGCCCGGCGCCCGGAAAATTACCCAGCCAAAGAGAACGCACAGCAGGGTGTAGGCCCGGGCCAGAGGCCGGGGCGCTTTTTCCAGTGGCTTTTTGAGCACCGTGCGCTCCAGCACCTGCAAAAGGGCGTACCAGGCGCCCCAGGCCACAAACTGCCAGTTGGCGCCGTGCCACAGGCCGGTGGCCAGGAACACCACGCAGACGTTGAACAGAGTGCGCAGCTGCCCCTTGCGGTTGCCGCCCAGGGGGATGTAGAGGTACTCCTTGAACCAGGTGGAGAGGGTCATGTGCCAGCGCCGCCAGAACTCGCCGATGCTGGCCGAGAGGTACGGATAGTTGAAGTTTTCGGGGAAGGTGAAGCCGAACATGGCCCCAAGACCGATGGCCATGTCGGAATAGCCGGAGAAGTCATAGTAAATCTGCAGCCCGTAATAGAGCGCGCCCAGCCAGGCCAGGGCCGTGCCCACCTGGTCGGGAGCGAGGGCGAACACCTCATCCGCCTTGGCGGCGAAGCAGTTGGCCAAAATCACCTTTTTGGAAAGGCCGTAGAGGAAACGCTTCACCCCGAAGGCAAAGCCCTCGGCGGTCACCGTTCGGCAACGCAGCTGGGCCTCAACGTCGGTATAGCGCACGATGGGCCCCGCCACCAGCTGGGGGAAAAAGCTGATGTAGAGCGCCAGCAAAAACCAGCTCTTCTGCGGCTCGATCTTCTTGCGGTAGAGGTCGATGACATAGCTCATGGCCTGGAAGGTGTAGAAGCTGATGCCCAGAGGCAGGGCGATCTCCCGCATGGGCAGCAGCTGCCGGCCGAACAGCCCGGCCAGCGTGTCGGCGGCGAAACCGTAGTACTTGTAGTAGCCCAGCAGGCCCAGGTTCGCCGCGGCCACCAGCGCCATCACCACCGCCCGGGGGCGGCCCTCCAGCGGAGCCAGCGCCAGCCCGCCCAGATAGTTCAGGGTGATGGAGCCCAGCATCAGGAAGATGTATACCGGTTCGCCCCAGGCATAGAAGAAAAGGCTTGCCGCCAGCAGCAGGGCATTTTTGCCCCGGCCGGGCAGAAAGCGGTAAAGCACCAGCACCACCGGCAGAAAGATCCATAAAAATACAAGGCTTGAAAACAGCATTGGCGGCCCATCCTCGTGTTTTTTCTCGCGCGGGGGTCAAACCGCCGCACACTTGCGCTTATTATACCATATTTACTCATGCGCTGCAAAAAGCGGGCGGGGAAAATGATTGCAACCACCCGCCCGGTGGGATATAATAAAACAACGACCTGACGTGAAAGGAGGTGCGGATGGTGTTCAAGGTCATCCGACAATATCTCAAAGTCGCCGACCGGGCCTACATTGCCACCTGCGTGTTTTGCTCGGTGCTCAGCGTCATCACCCTCATCAGTCTGGGGCAGGCGGCGGGGGGCTTTGCCCGGGACGCTTTCGACGGTTCCATCACCGGTCTTGGCAGCTACCGCAACGCCTTTGTGCAGGGGGTGGCCAGCCTTTTGGGCCTGGTGTGCGCCATCGTGCTCTCCTGCATCGACTACCGCAGCCTCGCCCGCATCTGGCCGGTGCACGTTGTGGGCACCTGGACGCTGGTGCTGCTCACCCTCACGCGGCTGAAGATCGGCCCGCTGCATCTCGGCTGGCACCCGGAAGGCACCGACAACTACAGCTGGATCCGCCTCGGGCCTTTGAGCCTGCAGCCCACGGAGCTTGCCAAGATCAGCTTCATCCTCACCTTTGCCATGCATCTGGACAATGTGCGCGAGCACATCAACGAGCCCAAAACGCTGGCGAAGCTGCTGGCCCACATCCTGGCCACCGTGGCGGTGGTGCACATCCAGGGCGATGACGGCACCGCCATCGTTTTCGGCACAATCGGCTGCATGATGCTCTTTGCCGCCGGCCTCTCCTGGAAGTACATCCTCTCGGCCGTCGCCCTGGGGGTGACGGGTCTGTCCCTCATCATCGGCTTTTTCCCCGATGTGCTCAAGGGTTATCAGGTGGACCGCATCATGGCCCTGATCTATCCCGACCAGTACCCGGACATTGCCCGCCAGCAGCTGGGCGGCATGACGGCCATCGGCTCGGGGCAAATTTTTGGCCGGGGCTTTTTCACCGACGACCACTACTCGGTCATCAACGCCCAGGACGACTTCATGTTCAGCTATCTGGCCGAGTGCATCGGCTTTGTGGGCTGCGCCGTGGTGCTGGGAGCGCTGTTCTTCATCGCCATCCGCACCCTCACCACCGGCCTGCGCAGCGAGGACCACATCGGCACTTATATCTGCACCGGTGTGTTCGCGGCCATCGCCTGGCAGATCATCATCAATCTGGGCATGAATCTGTCGCTGCTGCCGGTGATCGGTGTCACCCTGCCTTTCTTCTCGGCGGGCGGCACCAGTGCGCTGATGATGTATCTCAGCGTGGGGCTGGTAATGAGCGTCTATATGCACAACAAGCAGAAACTGTTCAGCGACTGACGTCCCCAAA
>NZ_DBFNWJ010000037.1:0-38021 GCF_048426865.1 Candidatus Allofournierella merdipullorum | reverse complement strand
GGGCCGCACGAAGGAACGTGCGGCCCGGCTCTTTTGTTTTGTTTACAGCAGTTTTTCCCACTCTTCGGGTTTGAAACCCGGGCAGACGCCCTTGTCGGTAATGAGTACCGGGCGTTTGACCAGCATGCCGTCAGTGGCAAGCAGGGCGCAGACCTCGCTGTCGCTCATGGCGGGCAGCTTGTCCTTGAGGCCCATGGATTTGTAGAGCAGGCCGCTGGTGTTCACGAACCGTTTGACCGGCAGGCCGCTTTCGGCCAGCCAGCCCTCCAGTTCGGCGGCGGTGGGGTTCTGCTCCTTGATGGGGCGGGCGGTATACGCCGTGCCCCGTTCCTCCAGCCATTTTTGCGCTTTCTGGCAGGTGGAACATTTATCGTAGCACAGGAAAGTAGTCATGCGTTCTTCCTCACAGCTCTTTGCCGCCGATGAAGATGTGCTCGGGGTGCAGGTCGGCACCCAGAACCAGCACGTCCGCACGCTTGCCCACGGCGATGCTGCCCACCTCATCGTAGAGGCCGGCAGCCTTGGCCGGGTTGATGGTGGCGGCCTTGAGGGCGGTCTCCAGCGGCACGCCGAACTTCACGGCGCGGCGGAAGCCCTCGGCCTGGCAGGTGGCGCTGCCGGCGATGGTGCCGTCGGCCAGGGTGGCCAGGCCGTCGGTCATGAACACCTTCTGGCCGCCCAGGCTGTACTCGCCGTTGGGCATGCCGCAGGCCTGCATGGCGTCGCTGATGATGCACACACGGTCCGGCCCGAACATGTTGAACACCGCACGCACCACAGAGGGGTTCAGATGGATGCCGTCGCAGATCATCTCCACATGCTCGGCATAGTCGCTGGCGGCGCCCACCACGCCGGGGGCGCGATGGGTGAAGGCGGGCATGGCGTTGAACAGATGGGTGGTGTGGGTGAAGCCGTTGGCGTAGCCTGCGGTGGCCTCCTCATAGGTGGCGCAGGTGTGGGCAACGGAAACGGTGCACAGCTTGCTGGCCTTCTGGGCGAACTCCAGCGCGCCGGGCAGCTCGGGGGCCACGTCCACCAGGCGGATGTTATGGCCGCTGCGCTCCCACAGACGCTGGAACATCTCCCAGTCGGGGTCGATGATGTACTCCTCGGCCTGAGCGCCCTTCTTGGCCTTGTTGAAGAAGGGGCCTTCCATGTTCACGCCCCGCAGCACCGCGCCGTAGCCCTCCTGGCCGAAGATGGGCCGGGCGGTGTCAAAGATGCGGTTCAGGATCTCTTCGCTGAAGGCCATGGTGGTGCCCAAAAAGCTGGTCACGCCCTGGCTGCCCAGATATTTCTGCATGGCGCGCACATATTTGTCGCTGCCGTCCATGCCGTCGCAGAAGTCGGAACCGGCGGCGCCGTGGATGTGGATGTCCACAAAGCCGGGGGTGACGTATTTGCCGGCAGCGTCCAGCTCCTCCTCGCCGTGCAGGGTGCCCGCCGGGGCCACCTTGACGATGCGGTCGCCCTCCAGCTCCACGTCGGCGGGGATGAACCGGCCGTTGGAATTAAAAACCTGTCCGTTTTTGATGATCATGGGGGATTTCTCCTTTCCGCGTTCAAGGGCGCTCGCTCGCCCAAAATTCTATCTTGACTTGATTATACAGCGCCCGGGCGCGGTACACAATTCGCTAAAACACAAAAAGCTGATCGTGCAAATTTTGTGCAGTTTTACGTCCGGAGAACGCGGAAAACGGCGGGACATTGTCCCGCCGTTTTCTTGGGTTTTCAGAAGCCCAGCAGCATCAGCACCATGCCGCTGCCGGCGCCCACCACCCAGAGCAGGGCGGTGATGAACAGGTTCTGTTTGAGGCTGGGGTTTGCCCGGAAAAGCACCAGCAGGCCCACGCCGGCGTTGGCGGCAAGGCCCGCCGTCACCGCCGAAAAACCGATGGAACCAGACAGATACAGCTGGGTGAGCAGCACGCTGGAGGCGCAGTTGGGCACAAGGCCCAGCAGGGCCGCGAAGAGGGGCTGGGCCAGACCTAAGCCGGTGAGGAAAGCGGTGAAGTTCTCCTCGCCCACGCCCTCGATCACAAGGCCGATGATCACGCTCAGCGCCAGCACCCACAGGAAGATGTTCACGGTGTGCACGGCAGCCGCCCACGCAAGGCTCTGTTTTTCCTCGTGGTGCTCATGGCAGTCCACTTCGTCGGCGTGGCCGGTGTAGCCGCCCTGCACCTCCCGGGGCAGACGCCGACGGAGCACAAGATCCAGCGCCGCGCCCACCGCCGCGCCCAGCAGCACCTTGAAGGCCAGCAGCGCCGCCAGATCCGGCCAGCGCTCCGGCACCGCCATCAGCAGCGGCACCGCCTCGTCGCTGGTGGCAATGAACACCGCCATCAGCGCGCCCAGGCTGATGACCCGGCTGCCGTAGAAGTTGGCTGCCATGGCGGAAAAGCCGCACTGAGGCGCGCAGCCCAGCAGCGCGCCCACCGCAAAGCCCCACCGTCCGCCGCCGGCCAGCGCCCGCTCGATGCGCTCGCCCTGACGGCGCTCGATGAACTCGATCAGCAGATAGGCAATGAACAGAAAGGGAAGCATCTTCGCGCTGTCCTCCAGCGCGTGGAGCAATACATGTTGGATCAAAGGGGTCTCCGTTTCTTTTCTTGGGGGCTTTGCCCCGGTTTTTTCGAACACGCAACAGTATACCCTTTGCGGCTGCCTTGCCGCAAGGCCCCCCACCCCCATTTTCCGGCGATTTTTTTGAAAAAAGGCGCGTGAAAAGCGGGAAAGCGGCCCCCGTCCGCTGACGGGGGCCGCCTGGGGTCACGATTTTCCGGCTGCTCAGTGGTTCTCGGCGCGCAGCACGAAATAGGCCTGGGGATGGTCGCACACAGGGCACTTCTCGGGAGCATGGGTGCCGATGTGGATGTGGCCGCAGTTGGTGCAGATCCACACCTGCTCGGTCTCGCGGGCGAACAGACGGCCCTCCTCCAGCAGCTTCTTCACCTCGCGGTAGCGCTGCTCGTGCTCCTTCTCGATGGCGCCCACCATGCGGAACAGCTGGGCGATGTGGTCAAAGCCCTCCTCCTCGGCGGTGGCGGCGAAGCCGGCGTACATGTCGGTCCACTCGTAGTTCTCGCCGTTGGCGGCGTCCTCCAGGTTGGTCAGGGTGTCGGGCATGCCGTCGTGCAGCAGCTTGAACCAGATCTTGGCGTGCTCTTTCTCGTTGCCGGCGGTCTCGGCAAACACAGCCGCCAGCTCATTGTAGCCTTCCTTCTTGGCCTTGGAGGAATAGTAGCCATACTTGGTGTAGGCCTGGCTCTCGCCGGCGTAAGCGGCCATCAGGTTAGCTTCGGTCTTGGAACCCTTCAGTTGCATGATCATTACCTCCGATTTATTTTGTTAAATTTGTCGCAGTTTGTAGGAACAATTCCTGTTTGCACTCTTATCTTACACCCGGCCGGCCCAAAAGTCAAGAGGCAGGCGCAAACTCCGGGTAGGCCAGGGCCGCCGCGTCCGCGATGGCGAACACCAGCCGGGGCGAGAGGGTCTCGGTGAGGCGCAGGTCCACATAGACCACCGCGCCGTTCTGCACCGCCCGCAGGTCGCCCAGTGCGGCGGAAAGGTCCTCGGGGGAGACGGTGTTTGCCACCAGAAGCACGTCCGGATCGGCAGCGCGGATCTGGTCCAGGTCGTTCTCCGCGTCCTCGTCGGTGAGGCACTCGGCTCCCGCCAGCCAGTCGGCGGCGTCGGGCAGCGGATGACGGAACACCTGGCCCAGCAGCGTCCACTCGGCGGTGTCCGCGGTGGCGGCAAGACCGGTCAGATCCGGCAGCGGCAGCGCGGAGGCTTTGTCCGGCAGGGCTGCGTTGTAGGCGGCGAGGGTGCTCTCCAGCCGGTCAATGACGCCATAGCCCAACGCGCGGCCGGTCTCGTTGCCGCCCAGCAGCGCGCCCAGCTGGCCGTAGAATTCCCGCAGGCCGGCAAGGTCGGCCGGGGTGTCCAGCTGGATGACCTCCACCCCCGCCTGCTCCAGCTCGGTCTGCACCGGGCCGGCCAGGGGCGTCTGGCAAAGGACGTAGTCCGGCGCCAGGGCGATGATCTCCTCGGTGCGGGGCAGCAGCGGCGTGCCCACGGTGGCAAGGCCGGTGGAGCGGGCGTCACAGTATTCGGTGACGGCGCAGAGGGCTTCGTGGCCGGGCAGACTCAGCAGCGCCTCGGTGACCATGGGCGAGAGGCTCACCACTTTTTCCGGCTTTTCGCTTACCAGCCGGTCCCCCACCATGGCGGGCCAGTCCTTCCCTTCCTGCACGGTGGCAGAAGAGGACGAACCGCCGGGCAGCGTCAGCCCCGCCAGCCGGCCGGGCACATCCAGCGCCCAGCCCGCAAGGCAGACCACCAGGAGCGCCAGCAGGCTGCCCAGCACGATGAGCGGGGCGCGGTTTTTGCGCCGGCGGGCGGGCCAGGGCGAGGCCGCCTTGGCCGGGGCCGGCGCTTTCTGCGGTTTGGCAGGCCGGGGCTTCGGCGCGCGGGGCGCGGGCTCCCGGCGCGGCGCAGGCGCTTTTTCCGGGGCCGGTTCTTTTCTGGCCCGTTTTTCGCTTTTGCCCCCGTCGGCCCGAAAGACGGTCTTGCCGCCCTGTTGATGCATGGAGCCCTGGCCGGACGAGTCGCCGGCACGGAACACATGTTTTTCTGGCGGCATCGCACCCGCCCCCTTTGCTCAGGATATGCTGCGACCGCCCGGAAAGTCACTCCCGGGAGATCTTTTTGAACATCCGCACCGCCTTCGTCACCTGACTCTGGGGGATGCGCCGCCGGAAGGCGGCCATGCTGCGGGCGGAGAAAGGCGCTTCGCCGCTGAAGGCGGGAAGGCCGATGAAGTATTGCAGATAGGGGTTCTCCCGGATGAGCTCCACCGTTTGCCGGTCGGAGAGCCCCAGCGCCGCCCGGATGACCAGGCTGCCGAAGGCCATGCGCAGGGGCAGAGCCACCGCGCCGCCTTTGCCGAAGTGGACGGCATACTGCTTTTCCAGCTTCAGCCAGTCGATCTTTTTGGCAAGGCGGACCCAGCGGTTGGCCTCGTCCAGCGCGCCCCCGAAGGGCTGCACGAAGTCATACACCGTCAACTGCATCTGGGCCATTTCATACACGGCACACCGCCCCTTTCGGCGCTTTTTTCTATTGTACCACAAACCGGCTGCAAAACAAAGGGCACAGAAAAAGCCGGCATGGCCCAAAGGTCATGCCGGCTTTTGCCGTTATTCAGCGATGAAGCGCGAGGCTCACACCTGGCTGGCAGCCACGGCGCAAGCCACGGTGGCGCCCACCATGGGGTTGTTGCCCATGCCGATCAGGCCCATCATCTCAACGTGGGCAGGCACGGAGCTGGAGCCGGCGAACTGAGCGTCGCCGTGCATACGGCCCATGGAGTCGGTCAGGCCGTAGCTGGCGGGGCCGGCGGCCACGTTGTCGGGATGCAGGGTACGGCCGGTGCCGCCGCCGGAAGCGACGGAGAAGTACTTCTTGCCGTTCTCCATGGCCCACTTCTTGTAGGTGCCGGCAACCAGATGCTGGAAGCGGGTGGGGTTGGTGGAGTTGCCGGTGATGGAGACCTCAACGGCCTCCTTCTTCATGATGGCAACGCCCTCCAGCACGTCGTTGGCGCCGTAGCACTTCACGGCAGCGCGCTCGCCGTCGGAGAAAGCCTTCTCGCGAACGACCTTCAGCTCGCCGGTCTTGAAGTCGTAGTCGGTCTCAACGTAGGTGAAGCCGTTGATGCGGCTGATGATATAGGCAGCGTCCTTGCCCAGGCCGTTCAGGATGACGCGCAGCGGGGTCTTGCGGGCCTTGTTGGCGGTGCGGGCGATGCCGATGGCGCCCTCGGCGGCGGCGAAGGACTCGTGGCCGGCCAGGAAGGCGAAGCACTTGGTCTCATCGCGCAGCAGCATGGCGCCCAGGTTGCCGTGGCCCAGGCCCACCTGGCGCTGCTCGGCCACGGAGCCGGGGATGGTGAAGGCCTCCAGGCCCTCGCCGATGGCGGCGGCGCAGTCGGCGGCGTTCTTCAGGCCGCGCTTCACAGCGATGGCGGTGCCCAGGGTGTAGGCCCAGACAGCGTTCTCAAAGCAGATGGGCTGCACGCCCTTGACGATGGCGTCGCAGTCGATGCCCTTGGCGAGGAGCATCTCACGGCAGGCGTCCAGGCTCTCCAGCCCGTTGGCCTTCAGGCACGCCTCGATCTTGGGCATGCGGCGGTCCATAGATTCAAAAGTAGCCATTGTGTAACTCCTCCCCTCTTACTCTTCCCGCGGGTCGATGTACTTCGCAGCGCCATCGAACCGGCCGTAGGTGCCGATGTTCTTCTCGTAAGCGGTCTTGGGGTCCTCGCCGTGGCGGATCGCCTCCAGCATCTTGCCCAGACGCACGAACTGGTAACCGGTGACCTCGTTGTTCTCGTCCAGAGCCAGCTTCAGGATGTAGCCCTCGGTGAGCTCCAGGTAGCGAACGCCCTTGGCCTTGGTGGAGAAGATGGTGCCGGTCATGCTGCGCAGGCCCTTGCCCAGGTCCTCCAGGCCGGCGCCGATGGGCAGGCCGTCCTCGCTGAACGCAGTCTGGCTGCGGCCGTAGACGATCTGCAGGAACAGCTCACGCATGGCCACGTTGATGGCGTCGCACACCAGGTCGGTGTTCAGAGCCTCCAGAATGGTCTTGCCGGGCAGGATCTCGCCGGCCATGGCGGCAGAGTGGGTCATGCCGGAGCAGCCGATGGTCTCCACCAGAGCCTCCTCGATGACGCCCTGCTTCACGTTCAGGGTCAGCTTGCAGGTGCCCTGCTGGGGGGCGCACCAGCCCACACCGTGGGTCAGACCGGAAATGTCCTTGATCTCATAGGCCTTGACCCAGTTGCCCTCCTCAGGGATGGGGGCGGGGCCGTGATGGGGCCCTTTGGTCAGAGGACACATACGCTCTACTTCATGCGAATAGGTCATGTTCGTTCTCTCCTTTGCTCTTCGTACTGCAGGCTATATTGTGATTGTTTGCACAATGTTCCGCAGTATCCATTATAGGCAAAAAGCCCCCTTTTTTCAAGGCGTTTTGTCCCCCTTTTGCCGCCCTGCGGCACAAATTTTACCCGCTCTTTTCCGCTATTTTTGGGTGGCCCGCCAATCGTGCAACTTCTTTGGTCATTTCTACAAAATTTTCCTCATTTAATTGTTGCATTTAACCAAAGGTTGTGCTATAGTATGGGCGAGGAAAGCTGGCGGGAGCGCCGCTTTCCGGGGAAGTATGGGAGCGGCCGGAGCGGCCGCGGGGCCACGGGCCCCACACAAATGAGAAAGAGAGGTCATTTACTATGGATCGCATCAATGTGAACAATTTTGACGTGAGCGCTTTCAGCGAGGTCCTGGCCTCCTGCAAGGGCGATGTCTACATGGTCACCCCCGAGGGCGACCGGCTGAACCTGAAGAGCAAACTGTGCCAGATGCTGGGCTTCACCAGCCTGATCAAGGGCGGCCAGATCGCCTCTGCTCAGTTCGAGTGCACCGACCCTGAGGACGAGAGCCGTCTGTTCCGGTTCAACCTGTTCGGCGAGAAGTAAAAAAACGTGCAACAAGGCGGCGGGCCGAAGGGCCCGCCGCCTTTTGCGTTTTATATCACAGCTCCACCGCCGCGCCGCCCGAAAGGCGGCTCTTCTCGGCGGCAAAGGCAATGGCGTGGCTTTCCAGCGAGACGTCCAGGCTGGTGAGGCCGGGGCCGGGTTCGCCGCCCAGCATCAGCTCCACAAAGGCCCGCACAAGGCCGGCGTCTCCGCCGCTGTGGCCCTCCGCCGCATCCACGGAGAAGGTCTCCTCCGGCAGGCCGAACCGCCGCAGGGCGATCTTACCGGCCAGCAGGTCGGCGGTGAGCTCTCCCTCGGTGCCCATGAACTTCGCCAGGCGGGTGTTGTGCTCGGTGAAGCCGGTCATGGTGAAGCCGAATGTGCTGCCGTCGGCCATCTCCACGTTCACCACCTGGTGGTCCACCACATCGTTGTCGCAGGCAAACACGCAGCGGCCGTAGGGGCCGGTACGGATAGCCTGGAGCACCGACTCGTGGGTGGGATGGGCGGCCAGCACCTCGCAGGGCCAGCCGTCGTTGCCCGCGTCGATGCCGGTGGCGGCATTGGTGAGATAAATTTTCTCCGCGTCGAAGGGGCAGTCCGCCTTGGCGACGCAGCCGTCCAGGCACCGGGCCGCCGCGCCCGCCGGAGCGTGGGCGGCGTTGAAGAAGGAGTTGGAGCCGAAGGAGCTCACCCGCCTGGCGCTCTTGTTTGCCAGCCAGAGGTAGAGGTCCAGATCGTGGCAGCATTTTTGCAGCAGCATGGGGCTGCTCTCGCCGGTGCGGCGCCAGTTGCCCCGCACAAAGCTGTGGGCCTGATGCCAGTAGCCCACGTTCTCGATGGCCTGAATGGTCATCACCTGCCCCACCGCGCCGCCGTCCAGCAGCTCCTTCACCTTTTTATAAAAAGGAGTGTAGCGCAGCACATGGCAGATCACCACCCGCCGCCCGGTCTCGCGGGCGATACGGGCCAGCTGCCGGCATTCCTCCGGCGAGGGCGACACCGGTTTTTCCAGCAGCAGGTCATAGCCCTTTTTCAGCGCGGGCACGGCCTGAGGCACATGCTGGCGGTCCATGGTAGCGATGACGGCGGCGTCCGCCAGCCGGGGCCCGGCCAGCAGCTCCTCCCCCGTTCTGAAGCACTGCTCCGGCGCAAGGCCCAGCAGCTTTGCCACTTCGTTTCTCTTTTCGTCCACCGGCTCGGCGATGGCGGCAACGCGCACCTTATCGCCGAATTTCAAAAGTTCCGGCAGATAGGCGTCCTTGCCCCGGTTGCCCAGGCCGATCAGCACGATGCTGAATGAATCCTTCATTGTTTCTTTCCTCCCCCTTGGTTTTTCCTGCTTCAGTATACACCCTGCAGGCGGCGCTGACCAGCCCGCAGGATGCAAAAAGGCCGCCGGCTGTTGCCGGCGGCCTTTTTGTGTATGTCCGTTTATAAGAAGATAACTTAGTTGGTGCCGATGGACATGGTCTCGGGCAGGGTGCTGCCGCCGTCGATGACGATCTGAGAACCAGTCAGGTAGCTGGACTCGTCGCTGCCCAGGAAGGCGAACAGCTCGCCGACCTCGATGGGCTTCGCCAGACGCTTCATGGGCACGCCCACAGCGATGTCGTTGATGGCGCTCTCGGGATCGTTGGGGTTGGACTCCATAGCCATCTTCTCCACCATCGGGGTGCGGGCATAGCCCAGCTGAGAGCAGTTCACGCGGATGTTGCGGGAGGCATATTCCACAGCCAGGCACTTGGTCAGACCGACCAGAGCAGCCTTGGTCATGGCGTAAGCGGCCTCGCCGGCGTCAGCCACGATGTCACCGGTAACGGAAGAAGCGATGACGATGTTGCCGCCGCCCTGCTTCAGCATGTAAGGAACAACGGCCTTGCAGGTGTTCCAAACGCCCTTGATGTTCACGTCGATGTGGAAATCGCGGGTCTTGTCGTCCATCTCCTCGAAGGGAGCCAGGCGGCAGACACCGGCGTTGCAGCAAGCAACGTTGATCTCGCCGAAGGTGTCAACGCCCTTCTTGGCGGCGGCGTCCATCTGCTCGCGGTCAGCAACGTTGGCCACAACGGTCACGATCTCGCTGCCGTACTCCTTGCGCAGCTTCTCAGCGGTCTCTTCCACACGGGGATCCAGGTCCACCATGATCAGTTTGGCGCCGTACTTGGCATAAGCGGTGGCGATGCCTTCGCCCAGACCCACGGCAGCGCCGGTGATCAGTGCAACTTTACCGTCCAATTTAGCCATTTTAAGTCTCTCCTTTTCTGTTGTATAAGCCATGCGGCTGCGAAAGCCGCCCGGTTACGATGGGATCAATATTCTTTGGTGCCGGCCACCGTTTCGATGGTGACCTTGTGCTTCTTCCAGTTCACCAGAACCATCCACAGCCACAGTAGGGCGCCGATGCCGATGTAGATGCCGAAGCTCTTCCAGGAGCCGGCGCTCTGGCCCAGGGTGCAGAAGAAAGCGATGACCACAGAGATGATGAGCGCGATCACCCGGGTGAAGTTGCCGCCCTTGAGTTTGTAGGGGGAGACCAGCTCGGGGTGGTTCTTGTGGATGCGCATGGCGCTGATCATGGTGATCGCGTAGGCGCAGGCGCAGCCGAAGCTCATCAGGTTGAAGAAGTCGTTCATAAAGGTGGTGGCGTTCTGCAGAAGCAGGAACACCAGCGAGATGGCCAGCAGCAGGATGTTGGGCAGGATGGGCTGCTGGTGGCGGTTGATCTTGGTGAACACCTTGGGCAGGAAGTTGTTCTCGCCCATGGCGTACATCAGCCGCACGGTGGAAAGCCAGAAGCCCAGCAGGCAGGTACCGATGGCGCACAGGATCGCCGCGATGCCGAACACCACAGCAAACACGCCCCAGCCGCCGCCCAGCTGCTCCATCATGGTGATAGCCAGGAAGCCGCCCACCGCGGCGCCGCCTTCCTCCACCAGGGGCTGCACAGGCATGCCGCCCAGGCCGAAGAAGAACAGCGCGTAGATGATGCCGCAGGTGACGATGGAACCCAGAATGGCCTTGTTGGAGTCCTTGATGGGGAAGTCGCCTTCCTCCACCATCTGGGGCACCGTCTCAAATCCGAAGAAGGGGGTGATCAGCAGGGCCATGCCGATCACCCAGCCGGGGATGCCGAAGTGGCCTTCCACCTGGGTGTAGAAGAAGTTCTGGAAGTTATCCCAGCTCCACACGCCGGAGAACAGGAAGGCGACGGTGGCGACCAGGCAGCCGCCGATGGCGAACATCAGCATATACAGCTGGATCTTGCCGGCGATCTCCACGTTCTGCAGGCTCAGGATGCAGTAGCCCACCAGAGAGACCAGGGCCACCACCTCGATCAGCAAAAAGCTGGTGGGGACGTGCAGCACATGGAACAGCCACTGCACGATGGCCATGACCGCCGAAGGCGGAACCGCGATCCACGCGGCCATGATCAGCCACGAGGAGAAGAAGCCCACATGCTTGTTGATGCCCACGGTGTTGTAGATGAGCTCGCCGCCCGCCTTGGGGAAGAGGGGCGCCAGTTCGCAGTACACCATGGCGATGGGCAGGATCAGAAGGGTCATCAGCGCAAAGCCCAGGAAGGTGCCCGCGCCGCAGTACTCGTAGAAGATGGTATCCCAGTAGCCGATGAAGGTGAAGATGGCGCCCGCCGCGATGGCGTAAACATAGACAAGGCGCAGGCTCTTCTTCAGGCCGGTAGGCTGGGTCTCCACATTGTTCTGTTCAGGCATTCTTTATCACTCCGTCTCGTTGTCTTGTGTTCAAAAAGCGGAGCTTAGAAAGTCTTGACGCCGTCGGGAGTCTCGATCTCAACGGGGTGCTTCTTCCAGTTGACGCAGACCATCCACAGCCAGATGACAACGCCCACGCCCAGGTACACGCCGAAGCAGATCCAGGAGTCGATGCCCTGGCCCAGGGTGCAGAAGAAGGCGATGGCCACAGCGATCAGCATGGCCAGGATACGGAAGGCGTCGCCGCCCTTAACAGCGTTGGAGCTCTTCCAGTTGGGGTACTTGTGGTGGATGCACACAGCGCTGATCATGGTCAGAGCGTAGGCGCAGGCGCAGCCGAAGCTCATCAGGTTGAAGAAAGCGCTCATGAAGTCAGAGGAGTTCTGCAGAACGATGAACACCAGGCTCAGCACCAGCAGGAAGATGTTGGGCAGCAGGGGCTGCTGGTTCTTGTTGACCTTCGCGAACACCTTGGGCAGGAAGTTCTTGTTGGCCATGGAGTAGAGCATGCGGACGGTGGACATCCAGAAGCCCAGCAGAGAGGCGCCCATGCCCAACAGGCAGGACAGCAGACCCACAACGATGGGCCAGAAGGTCCAGCCCATCTGGTTCTGCATGGTGGCGATGGTCAAAAAGCCGTCCTGGGCAAAGTTCTCGTAGACGCCCTGCAGACCGTCCAGACCGGCCACGCAGAAGTAGTAGAACACATAGATGCCGCCGCAGGTGAGGATGGAACCGCAGATGGCCTTCTTGGAGTTCTTGATGGGGAAGTCGCCCTCCTCCACCATCTGGGGAACAGTCTCAAACCCGAAGTAGGGGGTGATCAGCAGAGCCATGCCGATGACCCAGCCGGGGATGCCGTAAACAGAGTCGAGGGTGGTGCTGAAGATGTTGCCGAAGTTGGACAGGTGCCAGTGGCCGCTGAACAGCAGGATGAAGCCGGTGAGGATGGTGACGGTGATGTTGCAGAACAGCATCACGGCCTGGGCCTTGACCAGGATCTGCACGTTCTGGATGCTCATCAGGAAGTAGAGCACCAGCAGCACGGCGGCGCAGGCGACCATGGGCCAGGTGCCCAGGCCCAGGTTAAAGGTCTTGTTCACCCAGGTCATGATGGCCATGACAACTGCGGGGGGAACGGAGATCCAGGCAGCCATGATCAGCCAGGAGGCCAGGAAGCCCACATGCTTGTTGATGCCCACGGTGTTGTAGATCAGTTCGCCGCCGGAGGTGTGGAACAGGCTGGCCAGCTCACTGTAAACCAGCGCGACGGGCAGGATGGCGATGGTCATCAGGCCGAACGCCAGGAAGGTGCCGGTGCCGCAGTAGCCGTAGAAGACCGAATCCCAGTAGTTCACGAAGGTGAAGATGGAACCGGTGGCGACGGTGTAAACAAAAATCAGCTTCAGACTTTTGTTCAGGCCGCCTTTCGTTTGGGTGTTTTCCATGATAATGACTCCTTTTCACAGGTTTGGCCGCCCCGGCAAGACCGCCTGCCCGCAAAAAAAACACCGAATCACCAGCGCTTTCCCTCACGCGGTTTTTCGATGTTGTCACACAATCGGGACCGGTTTGCACCGGTCGGGCTGCATGGCAGCGGGTATTCGATCCTCGGGTAGAGAGGATCCGCCCTCCTTGGCCGTTATAAAAATAACACCGTCGCCCGGCAAATGTCAATAGATTAACAGGCGTTTTGTATACAATTCCATAATAGCGCACCAAAAAGAGACATTTTTATACATTGTGAGACCCGCCCGTTTCGGTGGGACGCAGCCCCAGCAGGCAGACAAATCCCGCCGCGGCAGCCCCGCAGGCCAGCCAGTGGCGGGCGCTCTCCAGCCCCAGAACGCGCGCCGCCAGCGGGAACCCGATGCTGCCCGCGCTCATGCCCAGCGCCAGAAAGCCGTAGTTGACGCCGGTGTGTTTGATGCCGAACAGGTCGGTGCACAGGCTGGGCAGCACCGCGGCTTCACCGGAATAGCAGAAGGTCAGGGCGGTGTAGACGGCGATGACCCACCAGCCCCCGGCGAAGGCGAAGGCCGCCGACAGGCCGCAAAGACCGGCGAACAGAATAAGGTCCGCCGCCCGGCGGCCGATGCGGTCACTGAGAGCGGGCATGGCCAGCCGCCCCGCCGCCGAGCCCACGGAACCGATGACCACCGCCAGATGGGCGGCGCTCTCCGAAAGGCCCCGCTCCTGCCCCAGCCGCACAATGACGGGACTGAACAGCAGCACCGCCGGCGTGGCCAGGGCGGTGGCCAGAAAGAGCAGCTTGTACTGCCGGGTCTTGAGCATCTGCCCGGGGGTGAAGTCCCGCCCGGCGCTTTTCGCCGGGGACTGGGCGTTTTCCGGATTTTCCAACAGGGCGCTGCCCGCGGCGCACACCGCAAGCATCAGGCCGCCCAGCACCCAGAAGCAGACCCGGACGCCCCACCGCCCGCTCACAAAGCGCACCAGAAACGTGAGCGCCCCGCCGGACAGGCCCACCGCCCCGCCGATGACCCCGGTGGCCAGGCCTTTCTTGTCGGCATACCACTTCTGGGCGCAGCCCATCACCGCCGGATAGAGGAAGGCGCTGCCCAGGCCCACCGGAACCGAAAAGCACAGATAAAAGAGCCAGGGCCGCTCCGCCGGGAGAAAGCCCGCGGCGAAAAAGCCCGCCGACAGCAGCGCCGTGCCCGCAAAACCCGCGACGCGGGGGCCGGCTTTGTCCTGCAAAAAGCCGCCCAGCACGCACCCCAGCCCGAAGGCCCCGATGGTGAGGCTGAGCACAAAGCTGGCCGCGCCCTCGTCAAAGCCGTACTCGGCCCGCACCGGACCCTGAAACACGCCCCAGGCGGCGGGAACGCCGGTCAATATTTGAATGGCGGCTCCCGCCGCCAGGATGGTCCAGCGGTGGTTTTTCAAAAAAGATTGCATCTGCCCTTCCCCCTTGCTGCGTTTGCCGTTAGTATGGCCCCTTCCGGTTGACAAATGCGGCCGCGGAAGGCTATGATATATAAGTTAAAGAGATCTATATACAGGGGGAACAGTCATGAAGATCAATCCGCTCAAGGGCATGAAGGACTACCTGCCCGACGAACAGCGCCTGCGGGACTATGTGCAGGGGCGCATCCTGGCCACCTACCGGGCCAGCGGCTTCCAGCGCATCGCCACCCCCATGCTGGAGGATATGGAGAATCTGGACAAGAGCGAGGGCGGCGACAACCTGAACCTCATTTTCAAGGTGCTCAAGCGGGGCGACAAGCTGGCCGCCGCGCTGGCTTGTGGGCAGGAGAAAGACCTGTCGGATATGGGCCTGCGCTATGACCTGACGCTGCCCCTGAGCCGCTACTACGCCGCCAACAAGGACAAGCTGCCCACCCCCTTCAAGGTCATCCAGACCGACCGGGTGTTCCGGGCCGAGCGGCCCCAGAAAGGCCGCATGCGGGAATTCGTGCAGTGCGACATCGACATCCTGGGCGACGAGAGCACCAACGCCGAGATCGAGCTGATCGACGTGACCGCCCGGGCGCTGCTGGACATCGGCTTCAAGGATTTCACCGTGAACATCAACGACCGGCGCATCCTGCGCGGGATGCTCACCGGCATGGGCTTTGCCCCCGACAGCCTAGACAGCGTGTGCATCACCTTTGACAAGCTGGACAAGATCGGCGCCGAGGGCGTGACCGGCGAGCTGACCGAGAAGGGCTGCCCCGCCGAAGCGGTGGCCGCGCTGGGCGAGTTTTTGGCCGCGGGCCGCACCGACCTGGACGCGGTGAGCGCTTTGTGCGACGACGCGGCCCTGGCGGCGGATCTGAAGCGGGTCATTGCCGCGGTGGAGGCCCTTGCCGGCGGTGCTTACAAGATCGCCTACTGCCCCAGCCTGGTGCGGGGCCAGGGCTACTACACCGGCATCGTGTTCGAGGTCACCTGCGCTGCCTTCGCCGGCGCGGTGGCGGGCGGCGGCCGCTACGACAACATGGTGGGCAAGTTCCTGGGCCAGAAGGTGCCTGCGGTGGGCTTCTCCATCGGCTTTGAGCGCATCTGCGCCATTCTGGCCGGGCAGGGCTTTGCGGTGCCCGCCGAGAAGGCCCGGCTGGCGCTGCTCTATCTGCCGGACGCGGACTTTGCCGACGTTCTGAAAAAGGCCGCCGACCTGCGCAGTCAGTACACCGTAACGGTGCTGCCCCAGGCCAAGAAGCTGGGCAAGCAGTTCGGCCAGCTGGAGGCCCAGGGCTTTGCCGTCGCGGCCTTTGCCGACAACGATGACATCAAGGCGCTGGGCGCGGCCCGGTGAGCCGGTTTTCCCCTTTGCACACAGCGGGAGGGACGGGCGCTGAATGCCCGCCCCTCCCCTTTTTTGCATAAAGGCCCCTTTCCCCGGGCAGACTACTGCCAGGAAGGGAGGAGACGACCTCATGCGGATGTTTTACAAAATCTGTGTTGCTTTGCTCATCGTGGGCGGTGTGAACTGGGGCCTCATCGGCCTGTTCAGCTTTGACCTTGTGGGCTGGCTGTTCGGCGGTTCCGCCAGCACCATCAGCCGCATCATCTTCACGCTGGTGGGTCTGGCGGCGCTGGGCGCCATCCCCGGCCTGCTGGGCCTGGGCGACGGCAGCGGCGAGAGCACCCAAACCTGAATATTTATGCAAAAAGATGAAAGCGGCCCCCGGCGTTTGCCGGGGGCCGCTTTGTGTGCGTTGCGATTACAGCTCAGCGAAGTACTTGATGGTGCGGACCATCTGGCTGGTGTAGCTGTTCTCGTTGTCGTACCAGGACACGACCTGCACCTGATAGGTGTCGTCGTCGATCTTGGTGACCATGGTCTGGGTGGCGTCGAACAGGCTGCCGTAGGTCATGCCGATGACGTCGCTGGACACGATGGGATCCTCGTTGTAGCCGTAGCTGTCGGAAGCGGCGGCCTTCATGGCGGCGTTGATGCTCTCCTTGGTCACGTCCTTGCCCTTAACGACGGCCACCAGGATGGTGGTGGAGCCGGTGGGAACAGGCACGCGCTGGGCAGAGCCGATCAGCTTGCCGTTCAGCTCGGGGATGACCAGGCCGATGGCCTTGGCAGCGCCGGTGCTGTTGGGAACGATGTTGGCGGCGCCGGCACGGGCACGACGCAGGTCGCCCTTGCGGTGGGGGCCGTCCAGGATCATCTGGTCGCCGGTGTAGGCGTGGACGGTGGTCATGATGCCGCTCTGGATGGGATAGGTGTCGTTCAGGACCTTCGCCATGGGAGCCAGGCAGTTGGTGGTGCAGGAAGCGGCGCTGATGATCTGGTCATCGGCGGTCAGGGTGTTCTCGTTCACGCTGTAAACGATGGTCTTCAGGTCGTTGCCGGCGGGGGCAGAGATGACGACCTTCTTGGCGCCGGCTTCGATGTGAGCCATGGCCTTGTCCTTCTTGGTGAAGAAACCGGTGCACTCCAGCACCACGTCCACACCCAGCTCGCCCCAGGGCAGCTCGGCGGGGTTGGGGTTCTTGTAGATGGTGATCTTCTTGCCGTCCACGGTGATGGAGTCCTCACCGGCCACCACAGTGTGACCGTCGTAACGGCCCTGAGCGGTATCGTACTTCAGCAGATGGGCCAGCATCTCGGGGCTGGTCAGATCGTTGATGGCCACCACTTCGTAGCCCTCCGCGCCAAACATCTGACGGAAGGCCAGACGGCCGATGCGGCCGAAACCATTGATTGCAACTTTCACTGCCATTGTAAAATCCTCCTTATGATTCGCGTCACGCCCTTGCGGGCGGAACATCTCACGGCTGGTCTTATTGTATCGCAATTTTTTTCAAAGCACAAGGGGCTGTGAAGAATTTAACGCGAAAATGCAAAAGAAAACTTTGGAAGGTACAACCTGCGCATGAACGGGCCGCGCGCCGTCACACTAAAGGGAGAACACTGCCAAAGGGAGGAATGTACATGAGCCTGCAGGCGGAGTGCGCCCGCCGCACGGCGGCGCTGCTGCGCGCGGAGTGCGCCGAGGTGCTCACGGCCGAAGGGGCGGCGCAGCGGGCCTCCGCCTACCGCATCCTGCGGGCGGCGCAGAATCTGGAGACCTGGGCCTACCTCACCGCGGGCGGACGCCCGCCGCGGGTGATGGACCTTGCGGCCAGCGCCCGGGCGCTGATGGAGGCGGCGCGGGAGGTGTGCCCCACCTCCCCTTCCCTGCTGCGGTTTTCCGGCTGCTGCCAGCCGCTGCCGGTGGCCGCCGCCGAGCCGGCCTTCGCGGCGGCGCTTTTGAATCTTTTGTGCAACAGCCTTTTGTACGGCGGGGCGAAGCCGGCGGTGAGCGTGCGCTGTCTGCGCCAGGGCAGCCGGGCGGTGCTGCTTTTGCGGGACTGGGGGCCGGGCATCCCGCCCCACCGCCAGCGGCTGGCCCTGACCCCCTTTGCCGGGGCGGGCAGCCTGCCGGGCCTGGGGCTGGGGCTGCCGCTGGCCGCTGCCTTCGCGGCCCGGTACGGCGGTGCCTTCACGCTGGAGAGCCGCCCGGGCAAAGGGGTGGCGGCGGCGCTGTCGCTGCCGCTGTGCCCGGTGGCAAAGCTGCCCCGCCCGCCCCACGCCGCCGCTCTGCTGGCCGACCGGTACAGCCCGGTGTATGTGCAGCTTTCCCCCCGGTGCATCCTGCCCGATTGACCCGCAAAAAAGGGTGTATTATAATGGACGTACACGATTTTCGGGAGGCAGGGCATGAAAAAGCGAATTTGTATCCTCTACACCGGCGGCACCATCGGCATGGTGCCCACCCCCAAGGGCTACGCCCCCCGGCCGGGGTATCTGGGGCCTGTTCTGGCGGCGATGCCGGAGCTCACCGGCCCCGAAGCGCCGGACTGGGAGCTGGCGGAGATGGACCCGCTGCTGGACTCCTCCAACATCGCGGTGGACGAATGGAACGCCGTGGGCCGGGCCATTTTTGAGCGCTACAACGACTACGACGGCTTTGTGGTGCTGCACGGCACCGACACCATGGCCTACACCGCCGGGGCGCTGAGCTTCATGCTGGAGAACCTGCAAAAGCCGGTGGTTCTCACCGGCAGCCAAATCCCCCTGTGCCGCCTGCGCAGCGACGGGCGGGAAAACCTCATCACCAGCCTCATCATCGCGGCCCAGGGCAAGGCCGCCGAGGTGTGCCTTTACTTTGGCGGCAAGCTGCTGCGGGGCTGCCGGGCGGTGAAGCGCTCGGCGGACGGCCTGCGGGCCTTCTCCAGCCCCAACTACCCGCCGCTGGCCATCGCGGGGGTGAACATCCGCTACGACGAGGCGGCCCTGTGCCGCCCGGAACCGGAAGGCCCGCCGGCGCTGGTGCCCTTCGACAACGTGCCCATCGGGGTGCTGAAGGTGTTCCCGGGCATCCAGTTCGACCTGTTCGAGCCCATCATGACCAGCCGCCTGCGGGGCATCGTTCTGGAGACCTTCGGCGCGGGCAACATCCCGGACACCCGGGGCGCATTGCCGCCCCTCATCCGCAAGGCCTGGCAGAACGGCGCGGTGCTGACGGTGTGCAGCCAGTGCTTTGAGGGCGGGGTGCTGCTGGGCAAATACGCCGCCAGCGCGGCGCTGACGGCGGCGGGCGCGGTGAGCGGCTGCGACATGACCACCGAGGCCGCCGTTGCCAAGCTCTACTACCTGTTCAGCAAGGGGCTGACCGCCGCCGAGGTAAAGGGCCTGATGTGCCGCAGCCTGCGGGGCGAGCTGACCGCCGAGGATACATAACTTTTAGGAGGTGTAAAAAATGGACAGATTCGGAGGCTGGTGCTGGTATTTCAGCGATAAAGCGAAAAGGCTAAAAAAACACAAGTGCGGTAAATGGATGTATTTTTTCAGCAATCAAGAATTTGCCATGCACATGTGTGAAAAAGCAATCACAGAAAATGTCTGTTATGAATGCAAATGTACCGACATGGAAGCAACCGGCGAAAAAATGGGTGTCACCTGTTTTTACTTAAATTTTGATGACATAGATAACCACCGTAGAGTTATCCAGTTTATGATAGATAATAATTTGATTCGCAAGACCAAAACCGGAAAACTATATAATATCAGTTTTAAATTTGATGATGAAACTCGCGCGCAAAAATATGGTGCAGACTTTGAGGGCACAATCAAACTTGCCCAATTCGTTGATCTAACCACTGGTAAGTGGATAGACTAATATTGTGTGTTATGTAGTCTATCAATTAGACTTCTCCCATCATCTCTGTGGGATTATGATTATATTAAAAGGCCCCTTGGGTACGAATCGTATCCAAGGGGCCTTTTAATATTTCAGCGCTTGATGATCTTGTAGAGCTGGATGACCACGGTGGGCGCCACGGCCAGCAGGGCGATCTGCCCCAGCTGGGCGGCGGAGAGGGCGCTCACGGCGAAGAGTCCGGAGAGGCCGGGCACGAAGAGCACCGCGGCCAGCAGGGCCACGCCCAGGACGAAGGCGCCCAGGGAGTACCAGTTGCCGGCAAAGCCCAGCTTGAAGATGGAAGCCCGGCCGCGGCAGTTGAAGCCGTGGAACAGGCGGGCCAGCGTCAGGGTGGCGAAGGCCATGGTGCTGGCCATGGCCGCGCCGCCGGCGGAAAGCCCCAGATAGAAGGCGGTCATGGTGGCCGCGCCGATCAGCAGCCCTTGTGCGCCGATGGCGCCCAGCAGGCCCTTATCCAGCAGGGGCTGCTTGGGGTCGCGGGGAGGCTGGTCCAGCAGGTCGTCGCCCACGGGCTCCATGCCGATGGCGATGGCGGGCAGGCTGTCGGTGAGCAGGTTGATGAACAGCAGGTGCACCGCCTGGAAGGGCACCGGCAGCGCCGCCAGCGAGGCCCACAGGACGCACAGGATGCCCGCCGTGTTGCCGGAAAGCAGGAACTGGATGGCGTTTTTGATGTTGGCGTAGACGCCGCGGCCGTTCACCACCGCGCGCACGATGGTGGCGAAGTTGTCGTCGGTGAGGATCATGGAGGCGGCGTCCTTGCTGACCTCGGTGCCGGTGATGCCCATGGCCACGCCGATGTCCGCCCGCTTAAGGGCGGGGGCGTCGTTCACGCCGTCGCCGGTCATGGACACGATGCTGCCCCGGCGCTGCCAGGCCTCCACGATGCGAATTTTATGCTCCGGCGACACCCGGGCGTAGACCGACACCTTGGGCAGCACTTCGTCCAGCTGCTCGTCGGTCATGCTTTGCAGCGTCGCGCCGTCCAGCGCCTGGTCCCCCGGCTGCATGATGCCGATCTGGGCGGCGATGGCGCTGGCGGTCACCTTGTGGTCGCCGGTGATCATGATGGTGCGGATGCCGGCGCGGCGGGCGTCCGCCACCGCCTGGATGGACTCGGGCCGGGGCGGGTCCACCATGGCCACCAGGCCCACAAAGGTGAAGTCCCGCTCGCTGGCCATGGTCAGCGGCTCGTTCTCCTCCAGCGTGCGGCGGGCAAAGCCCAGTACCCGCAGCCCCTGGCCGGACCAGCTCTCGTTCACCCCGGTCAGAAGGGCTTTGTCCTCGGCGGTGATGGGCCGCTCGCCCTCGGCGGTGAGGATACGGGTGGAGCGGGCCAGCAGCTCGTCCATGGCGCCCTTGGTGTAGAGGGTGCGCGCCCCGTCCAGCCGGTGGAGGGTGCTCATCAGCTTGCGGTCGGAGTCAAAGGCCAGCTCGCCCTGGCGGGGATAACTCGCCCGCAGGGACTGCTCGCTCATGCCCATGCCGCGGCCCAGCTGCACCAGGGCGATCTCGGTGGGGTCGCCCACCGCTCCCTCTTCGCTCATGCTGGCGTCGCTGGCCAGCATGCCCATCTCGGCCAGCAGGGTCTGGGCCGGGTCGTTGGCGGCCATATCCGCCGCGTCCAGCTCCTCGCCGGCCACCCAGGCTTTCTGCACCTGCATGCGGTTCTGGGTAAGGGTGCCGGTCTTGTCGGAGCAGATGACCGACACAGCGCCCAGGCTTTCCACCGCCTTCAGGTCCTTGATAACCGCGTTCTGGCGGGCCATCTTCTGGGTGCCCATGGCCAGCACGATGGTGACGATGGAGCTGAGGGCCTCGGGGATGGCGGCCACCGCCAGCGCCACGGCGAACATCAAAGAGTCCAGCACAGGCATGCCGCTGCGGAAGATGGAAAGAAGGAACACCACGCCGCAGATGGCCATGATGACCGCCGCCAGCTTGCCGCTGAAGGCGTCCAGGCTCTGCTGCAGGGGGGTCTTGCGCTGCTGGGTGCGGTTCATCAGCGCGGCGATGTGGCCGATCTCGGTGTTCATGCCGGTGCCGGTGACCACCATCAGGCCGCGGCCGTAGGTGACGAGGGAGCCGGAGAAGGCCATGTTCTTGCGGTCGCCCAGGGGGATGTTCTCCCCTTCCAGCGCGCCGTCGGTCTTTTCCACCGGCTCGCTCTCGCCGGTGAGGCTGCTCTCGTTGATCTTCAGCGACCAGCTGTTGAGCAGCCGGCCGTCGGCCACCACCATGTCGCCGGCCTCCAGCAGCACCACGTCGCCGGGCACCACCTGGGCCGAGGGCAGGGCCACCGTCTCGCCGTTCCGAAGCACCTTGGCGGTGGGGGCGGACATGGCCTTCAGGCTCTCAAGGCTCTTTTCCGCCTTGAGGTACTGCACGGTGCCCAGCACCGCGTTGAGCAGCAGCACCGCGAAGATGACCAGCGTGCTCTCGCTCTGGCCGCTGGCCAGGGAGATGAGCGCCGCCGCCACCAGGATGATGACCAGCAGGTCCTTGAACTGCTCGGCAAATACCTGCAAGGCGCTTTTTTTCTTGCCCTCCGACAGCTTGTTCTCGCCGTACTGTTCCAGCCGGCGGGCCGCCTCCGCCGCGGACAGGCCCCCGTCGGTGACGTTCAGCTCGTCCAGCGTCTGCTGCGTCGTTTTTTCGTACCAGTTTTCCATTTGCGTTCCTCCGTTCCCCGGGCAGCAAAAAAGCCCGGCTGTCTGCAGCCGGGCAAAAAAACGGCCCGGCGCTTATGTAAGCCGGGCAAGTTAAGAAAAAAGACTCCCCGGCAGCCGCTTTTCGCGGCTGCTGAAAAGTCTTGTGACCACCGGTGGGGGTCCGCGCCGCCAGGCACAAAGGCCGGGAATGTTGGCGATGCGGCAGGGCGGCCAGAGAAGGCCGCCTACACTACTCCCTTTTCAACATCTTCATTATACTCCCGCGGCCCGTCGAAAGCAATCGAAGGCCGCGGATTTAACACAGTTTTTACATGTCGCCGGTTTTGGGGGCTTCGTCGCCCACAGTGCCGAAGGCGTACACCGCGCCGCTCACGCCCACCAGCGCCAGCGCCGCACCCTCGGCCAGGTCGGCCGCGCCGGCAAGGCCCACCAGGAAGCGGGCCAGCACGCCGGGCAGCGCCAAGCAGGTGCAGAACAGGAACGCCGCGCCGCCGGTGAAGAACACCCAGCCGCCGCTGCGCCCGCCGGGCACATAGGCTACCTTGGCCTGGGCGGTGCAGAACAGCAGCGCAGCCAGCGCCGCCAGGGCGGCAAAGTTGGCGTCCACCCGGGCCATGCCGGTGGGGGCAAGGCCGAAGCGGGAGATGGTGAGCAGATAGAGCGAGAGGGTGCCCGCCACGCCCACCAGGGCGCTGCGGGTGGGGGCCTCAAACTCGGGGGTGAACCGGCTGCGGCCCAGCAGCAGCATCCACACGGCGCTGATGAGATACAGCACCGCGCCCGCTTTGCCGAGGGCGTCCAGCTGCGCCCAGCCGGCCAGCTCCGCCCCCGCCAGCGCGGCGAAGCCAAAGCCCGTCAGAAAGCACAGCACGCCCTGGGCCGTGCTCTGGCCGCAGAGGGCGGCGGGCCGGCGGGCCGCCAGCAGCGCGCCCAGCGCCAGCAGAAGCAGCACGCCCCCGGCCACGGCATAGCGCGCCCAGGCGGGGCCCCAGGTGACGAAGCCGGTGTCAAGGTCGGTATAGTTCACCACGTCCAGCCAGCGGGCGACGCCCGCCGCGGCCGAGACCAGCAAAAGCAAAAAGGCAGCAAAGCGTTTCATCAGCGTTCCTCAAGGGTCTTGTATTTCTGCCGCACGCCAAGATATTTGTAGGCCGGGCGGATGATGCGGTTGGCAAACATTACCTCTTCGATGCGGTGAGCGCACCAGCCGGGGATGCGGCTGATGGCGAACAGCGGGGTGTACAGATCCGGCTCGATGCCCAGCATATTGTAGATCAGGCCGCTGTAAAGGTCCACGTTGGCGCAGACGGTCTTGTTGCCCTTCTCCTCGGCGAACACCTGCGGGCCCAGTTTTTCCACCAGACACAGCAGGTTGAACTCGTCCTCAAAGCCCTTTTCAAAGGCCAGGTCCTTGGCGTGCTGGCGCAGGATGATGGCACGGGGGTCGCTGAGGGTGTAGACCGCGTGGCCCATGCCGTAGATCAGGCCGCTGCCGTCGCCCTCCTGCCGGCGGATGATCTTGCGCAAAAACTCCCGCACTTCGTCCTCGTCGGTGTGGTTCTCCACTCCGGCGCGGATGTGCTCCAGCTGCTCCATCACCTTCAGGTTGGCGCCGCCGTGCTTGGGGCCTTTCAGGCTGCCGATGGCCGCCGCGATGGCGGAGTAGGTGTCGGTGCCCGAAGAGGACAGCACCCGGCAGGTGAAAGCGGAGTTGTTGCCGCCGCCGTGGTCCGCGTGGAGCATGAGGCACAGGTCCAGCAGCTTGGCCTCCTCATGGGTGAACTTCTGGTCCGCCCGGTAGGTGGCCAGGATGTGCTCGGCGGTGCTCTGGCCGGGGATGGGCATGTGGAAGAACATGCTCTGGTGGTCGTAGATGCGCCGCTTGATCTGCCAGGCGTTCACCATGATGGTGGGCAGGCCGGCGATGAGGCTGATGGACTGCTCCAGCAGGTTCTCCAGGCTCAGGTCCTCGGGGTTCTCGTCGTAGCTGTACATGGCCAGCACGCCACGAGCCAGCTTGTTCATGATGTTGGGGCTGGGGGCCTTCATGATCATGTCCTCGGCAAAGCCGTCGGGCAGGGCGCGGTGGCTGTCCAGGATCTGGCCGAACTCCTTCAGTTCCGCCGAGGTGGGCAGGGTGCCGAAGAGCAGCAGCCAGATGACCCCTTCGAACACGAAGCGGTCCTTCTGATAGGCTTCCTCCGCCAGCTGCTCCACGTTGATGCCCCGGTAGATGAGCTTGCCGGGAATGGGCACCACCTTGCCGTCCTCGGTTTTGTCGTAGCCCACAACGTCACAGACGTTGGTCAGTCCCGCCAGCACACCGGTGCCGTCGGGGTTGCGCAGGCCCCGCTTGACTCCCAGCCGCTCGCTGGTCTCGGGGTCGATGTAGTTATTTTCCAGATACTCTCTGCATAGATATTTCATGGTTTCCGGCGCGAGCCGGGTCTTTTCCACCGCCATGGCGTTTTCCCCTTTCTCTGTTTGATACTTTCCCTTTTCTTGCGCCGCGTCCCGCGGCCGTTCATCCCTATTTATATATGTTCTTCATATTACACGCTTTGCCCTTAAATTGCAAGGGCGGCAAAAAAGGAGGATGTTATGAAACGCGCCCTGCTTCCCATTGCCCTGTTCGCCCTGCTCGCCTACTGTCTGCCGCTGGTGAGCCTGTTCGTTCCGGCGCTGGCCTCCGGCGACGAGGCCGGCGCATCTTCCGCCCCGGAGTCCGCCCAGACGAACCAAAGCCCCGCCGCCCAGTTCCTGGCGCCCGAGGCGGAACAGGAGCCGGGGGACACCGGCAGCGCCGACAGCGAGGTGATCCGCCTGTGGGACGCGGGCAGTCAGCAGGTGCTGGAGGTGCCGCTGCTGGAATACCTCATCGGGGCGGCGGCCAGCGAGATGCCCGTCACCTGGCCGGACGAGGCGCTGAAGGCCCAGGCCATCGCCAGCCACAGCTACGCTTTGTACCAGCGGGACCGGGCCTCGGCGGACAAGCTGGAGGGGGCGTGGTTTTCCGCCGACCCGGCCCGGCGACAGGGCTACATGACCCGGGAAGTTTTGCAGAGCTACTGGGGCGAGGCCTTTGAGGCGAACTGGACCCGGCTGGAGGCGCTGTTCACCCCCATCCTGCACCAGGTGCTCACCTATGAGGGCGCGCCCGCCGCGGCCTGCTACCACGCCATCAGCAACGGGCAGACCGAGGCCAGCGAGAACGTGTGGAGCGAGGCGCTGCCCTATCTGGCCGGGGTGGACTCCACGCTGGATCTGACCGCCGAGGGCTACGAGCAAACGGTGACCTACACCACCCAGCAGATGTACGACGCCATCGTGCTGGCGGTGCCGGGGGCCCAGCCGGAGCAGGGCAAGCCGGAGAGCTGGTTCGGCGAGGCCAGCTACACCGCCGCCGGCTATGTGGACGAGATCCAGTGCGCCGGGGTGTTCATCCGGGGCACCGACCTGCGCACGGCGCTGGGGCTGCGCAGCGCCTGCTTTTCCATCCAGTATGCCGACGGGGTGTTCTCGGTGACCACCAAGGGCTACGGCCACGGGGTGGGCCTGAGCCAGTACGGCGCCAGCGCCATGGCCCTCACCGGCAAGTCCTGCGCCGAAATTCTGGCCCACTATTATCCCGGCACGGCGCTGGAGACGCTGGCCGAATGAACACAATAAAAAGGCCGCCCCCCGGGCGGCCTTTTGTTCCTTTTACAGCAAATTTCGCAGCACACTGTCCGGCGCAAGATCGCCCAGCTTGACACCCACCGCCGAAAGAAAATGAGCGTCGGAGGAGAAGAGCACCTCCAGCCCCGGAGGCAGCAGGCCCCGCCGCTGATATTCGGCGGCCAGTTCCGGCCGCCGCAGCTCCACCGCCCGAAAGCCCGCCTCGGCGGGCAGCATACCCAGCATGGCAAAGACGGAGTAGCTCTCGGCATCGGCGTGGGCGGGCACTGGCTCGCCCCCCAAAGCCCGGCAGCGGGCCGCCGCTTCTTCCAGCGGCCAGGCGCAGGCGGCGGTGAGCAGTTTGTCCACCTTCGCCAGCACCTTGTCCTCCTCGTCCATCACCCACTGTTCGCCCCAGATGACCGGGTCACAGGGCAAGGCGGGCAGCGCGGCGTAAAGGTCACGCCCGTAGTCCAGCGCCGCCTCCACCGTTTTGAAGTAGCAAAGCAGGTGCACTTCCTCGGCGGTGGTGACCTCGATCCCAGGCAGAAGGCGCAGGCCGTACTCCCGGCAGGCCCGCTCCGCCGCGGGCAGATTGAGGGCGCTGTTGTGGTCGGTGATGGCGATGAGCCCGGCTCCCGCCAGCTTTGCCAGCCCCGCCACGGTGGCGGGGGTCATGTCCCGGTCGGCGCAGGGGGAAAGGCAGGTGTGCAGGTGCAGATCGTACCGCATCGCCCTTCTCCCCCTTTCCTTTTTTAAAGGCCCATGGCTTTTGCCAAAGCGAGGCTCGCCTCAAATTCCGGCAGGTCGGTGGCCAGCACCTGCACCCCGTTCTCTTCCGCCCGCTGGCGGGCTGTCTCGTCCAGCTGCGCGCCGTGGCACAGCACGATGCAGGCGCAGTCCGCCAAAGAGGCCACCGCCACCGCGTTCACGTTTCCCATCACGGTGAACCAGGCGTCTCCCTCCTTGGCTCGGCCCATGGCCCAGCTGAGCAGGTCGCCGGTGAAAATCCCTTCGATTTCCCGGTCCTCGCCCGTCACAAGGGGTGAAAAACCGCACACCGCGGGCAGGTCTTTCGTGTTCATTCCCCGGCCCCTCCTTTTCTCTCCTTCGACCGCAGCCGGGCTTCCAGCTGGCGGCAGCGCAGCAGCACGCAGTCGCTCACCTGGGCCGCGCCCCGCACCACGTCCTCCGCCAGCGCCTCACAGCTGGGGGCTCCGCAGGCGCCGCAGTCCAGCCCGGGCAGGGTCTTGAGGATGGTCTGCATCCGGTTGTAGCGCTCGAAGCGCTCCACCCGGGTGGCTCCCAGCTCCAGCACGGGGGCATAGGTAAGGTCGGTGTCCCACAGCATCTCGGTGGGCACCCCGCCGGAAAGCCGGTTCACCGCCCCCGCCGCCGTGCGCTGCATCCGCTTGAGCTTGGTGCGGGCGATGTAGGGGTTTTCCAGCTGCAGCGAGCCGCCCAGGCACCCGCCGGGGCAGGCCCGCAGCTCCACAAAGTCGATCTGGTCGTATTTTTCGTCCTCCAGGTCTTCCAGCACCCGGATGATGCTCTCCATGCCGTCGGCCACCAGATGGTTCTCCACTCCGGAGAGGCACAGCGCCTCGCCGCCGCTGGCCGCCCAGGCAAGGCCCGCCGCGCCCGCGCTGGCCCGGTGGGGCGGGGTGCGGCTGCCATCCATCAAAGCCAGCAGTTTGGGGTAAATTTCCGCCGCCGACACCGCCCCGTCCAGGGCGCTGCGGCTGCTGCCCACCGGGGCCCGGCGCATGGTGACCTTGGCCGGGCAGGGCACGATGGCGATGCAGCCGATTTTTTCCTCTGGCAGGCCGGTTTTCTCCGCCGCCTTTTTCTTGGCCATGCGGGCCGCCAGTTCCATGGGCGGCACTAAGGGCAGCATATGGTCGATCAGCTCGGGGAAGCGCACCCGGATGAGCCGGGTCACCGCCGGGCAGGCGGAACTGATGACCGGACGCGCCGCGCCGCCGGTGGCCATGATGCGGCTGGTGGCGTCGCTGATGAGCTCGGCGGCGGCAGCCTCCTCAAACACGTCGTCAAACCCCGCGCGGCACAAAGCGTCCAGTACAAGGTCCTGATTCTTCTGATGGTTATACTGCACATACAGGCTGGGCGGCACGATGGCCACCCGGTACTCAAAATGCCCCAGCAGCGCCAGCGGGTCGCTCACCGCCCGCTTGGCCCGGTGGGGGCACAGCCGGATGCACTCGCCGCAGTCGATGCAGCGCTCCGCCTCGATCACCGCTTTGCCGCCCCGCACCCGGATGGCCTGGGTGGGGCAGCGCTTGATGCAGTTGGTGCAGCCGTTGCACAGCCGCGTTTCCAGCGTGACCGAATGAACGAACTGGTCCATGATCTCCTCCAAAAGCGGCCCCCGCCGGGTCGCCCTTTCAGTCGATGTTCACCCGCATGGTGATGGTGGTGCCCACCCCAACGGTGGACTGGATGTGGAACTCGTCGGTATAGCGCTTCATGTTGGGCAGGCCCATGCCCGCCCCGAAGCCCAGGCTGCGCACCTCGGCGCTGGCGGTGGAAAAGCCCTCCTGCATGGCCTGCTCCACGTCCGGGATGCCGGGCCCCTGGTCCGACAGCACCATCTCCACATCGTTGTCGCCGATGGCCACGTCGATGTTGCCGCCTCCCGCGTGGATGGCCAGGTTGATTTCCCCTTCATACAGGGCGATGGAGATGCGCCGCACCGCCGCCGCGGGCACCCCCAGCTTTTTCAGGGTGGCCTTCAGATCGGCGCTGGCCTCCCCCGCCCGGGCGAAGTCGTCGCCGGGCACGGTGTATTCCAGCCGGATGGGCTCGCTCATGGCATTTCCCCTCCCCGCAGGCCCTTTTCGTAAAGCCTGCCGCAGGCCGCGAACATGGGCAGATCGGTGGACAGCACCGCCATCCCCCGCTGGGCCGCCATCTCCACGATCTGCTCCTGAGGCTGCTTGCCCCGCACAAACACGATGCACACCATGTCCATCATCTCGGCAGTTCGCACCACCTGCGGGTTGTTCAGCCCGGTGAGCAGCACCGCCTGGTCCTTCACATAGGCCAGCACGTCGCTCATCATGTCGCTGCCGCAAGCGGTGTGCACCTGGGCATTCAGGTCCGCGCCGGGCGTATGCAGCCGGGCGTTTAAAATCTCTCTCACCTCTCCGATGGTCATTGCAGGCTCCCCCTTTTCCCTGGGGCGGCCCCTCCGGCCGCCTCTTTCCTTTTATTATAAAAGATGCCCCACCCCCTGGCAAGGGCAAGTCGATGACATTTTCAACAGTTTTTTATCAACTCGTGCTGCAATTTTATACGCCTTTCCGGTATTTGATTGTTTAATTTATAACAGCCTTCTGGTATAATGGAAGCATATGGGCAGGGACCGCTGCCCCCGTGACCAACCATCAGGAGGGATACTATGAGGCACTTTTCCACCGTGCCGTTTTCCGGCACACCCGAGCAGGAAGGGCAGTTGAAAGCCTGGCTCGAAGCAAACAAGGACACGCCCGGCGTGGTCATGCCCGCCTTGCAGAAAGCCCAGGAGATCTACGGCTACCTGCCCATCGAGGTGCAGCGCATGGTGGCCGAAGCGCTGGGCAAACCTCTGGCCGAGATTTACGGCGTGGCCACCTTCTACTCCCAGTTCAGCCTGACGCCCAAGGGCAAATACCGCATCAGCGTGTGCCTGGGCACCGCCTGCTACGTGAAGGGCAGCGGCAAGCTGTATGAAAAGCTCCAGGAGAAGCTGGGCATCGCCGGCGGCGAGTGCACGGCGGACGGCAAATTCAGCCTGGACGCCTGCCGCTGCGTAGGCGCCTGCGGCCTGGCCCCGGTACTTATGGTGAACGACGACGTCTACGGCCGCCTGACGGTGGACGATCTGGACGGCATCCTGGAAAAATACCCCGACTAACGCCGGAAAAGGGGGGGCGCGCGGTGCAGGAACTTTCGATGAACCTGTTGGACGTGGCCGAGAACTCGGTGGCCGCCGGCGCGAAGCTGGTGCGCATCGAACTCTCGGTGGACGAAGAAGCCCGCCGCCTGCGCCTTGCCATCATCGACGACGGCAAGGGCATGGACCCGGAGCTGGCAAAACGGGTGACCGACCCCTTCTGCACCAGCCGCACCAGCCGCAAAGTGGGGCTGGGGCTGCCTTTTTTGAAAATGGCGGCCGAGCTCACCGGCGGCGAGCTGACGCTGGAAAGCGAAGAGGGCAAGGGCACCGCGGTGACCGCCATCTTCTGCACCGACCACATCGACATGCCGCCCCTGGGAGACGTGGCTGCCAGCGTGGCGAGCCTCATCCAGTGCAGCCCCCACATTAATTTTGTGTTCACCCTCACCGGCCCGGGCGGCGCTTTTTGCGCCGACACCCGCGAGATGCGGGAGATTCTGGGCGGGGTGAGCCTGGCCGAGCCCGAAGTGGCCCTGTGGCTGCGGGAGTATCTGGCCGAGAACATCCGCGAAATTTTGGAAAAGGAGTAACGCTTTATGAAAAGTTTGCAGGAACTGGCGGCCATCCGGGACCGGATGCGCCAGACCGTGAATACCCGTGAGCCGGGCGAAAATCCCATCCGCGTGCAGGTGGGCATGGCCACCTGCGGCATCGCCATGGGCGCGCGCGGCGTTCTGAACGCCTTCACCGAAGAAGTGGCCCGCCGGGGCCTTTCCGGCATCATGGTCACGCAGACCGGCTGCATCGGCATCTGCAAGTACGAGCCGGTGGTGGAGGTCTTTGTGCCCGGGCAGGAGAAGGTGACCTACGTCCACATGAACCCCGAAAAGGCCGCCCGCGTTGTGGCGGAACATCTGGTGGGCGGGCACGTGGTCACCGAATACACCATCGGCCAGGCCGGCACGGAAGAATAAGGAGGCAGAGCCAATGTACAGAAGTCATGTCATGATCTGCGGCGGCACCGGCTGCACCTCGTCCGGCAGCGACAAGGTGGCCGCTGCCTTCGAGGCGGAGATCGTAACCGCCGGTCTGGAAAATGAAGTCAAGGTCATCCGCACCGGCTGCTTCGGCCTGTGCGCTTTGGGCCCCATCGTGGTCATCTACCCCGAGGGCACCTTCTACAGCATGGTCAAGCCCGAGGACGTGGCGGAGATCGTGAACGAGCACCTGCTCAAGGGCCGCCCGGTCATCCGCCTGCTCTACAACGAGACGGTGGCGGAGGACAACTCCATCAAGAGCCTGGACGAGACCTCCTTCTACAAAAAGCAGAAGCGCATCGCCCTGCGTAACTGCGGCGTCATCAACCCCGAGAACATCGAGGAGTACATCGCCTTCGACGGCTACGCCGCCCTGGGCAAGGCGCTCACCGAGATGACCCCCGACGAAGTCATTCAGGTGGTGCTGGATTCCGGCCTGCGGGGCCGGGGCGGCGGCGGCTTCCCCACCGGGCGCAAATGGCAGCTGGCCTGCGCCGACCGGGGCAAGGTGGAAAAATACGTCTGCTGCAACGCCGACGAGGGCGACCCGGGCGCGTTCATGGACCGCAGCGTGCTGGAGGGCGACCCCCACAGCGTCATCGAGGCCATGGCCATTGCCGGTTACGCCATCGGCGCGGATCAGGGCTATGTGTATGTGCGCGCCGAGTATCCCATCGCGGTGAACCGGCTGTCCACCGCCATCCAGCAGGCCCGGGAGTACGGCCTTCTGGGCAAGAACATCTTCGGCACCGATTTCTCCTTTGACATCGACATCAAGCTGGGCGCGGGCGCCTTCGTCTGCGGCGAGGAGACCGCCCTGATGACCAGCATCGAGGGTATGCGCGGCGAGCCCCGGCCCCGCCCGCCCTTCCCCGCCAAGAAGGGCCTGTTCGGCCGGCCCACCATCCTGAACAACGTGGAGACCTACGCCAACATCCCCCAGATCATTCTGAAGGGCGCCGACTGGTTCCGCAGCATGGGCACCGAGAAGAGCCCCGGCACCAAGGTGTTCGCCCTGGGCGGCAAGATCAAGCACACGGGCCTTGTGGAAGTGCCCATGGGCACCACCCTGCGGGAGATCGTGGAGGAAATTGGCGGCGGCATCCCCGGCGGCAAGAAGTTCAAAGCCGCCCAGACCGGCGGTCCCTCCGGCGGCTGCATCCCCGCCAGCCTCATCGACACCCCCATCGACTACGACAACCTGATGGAAATCGGCAGCATGATGGGCTCCGGCGGCCTCATCGTCATGGACGAGGACACCTGCATGGTGGACATCGCCAAGTTCTTCCTGGAGTTCACCGTGGACGAGAGCTGCGGCAAGTGCACCCCCTGCCGTGTGGGCACCAAGCGCCTGTTGGAGCTGCTGGAGAAAATCACCAGCGGCAACGGCACCATGCGCGATCTGGAGCGCATTGAAGAGCTGGCCCAGTTCATCAAGGAGAACAGCCTGTGCGGCCTGGGCCAGACCGCCCCGAACCCGGTGCTCTCCACCCTGCAGTACTTCCGCGACGAGTACCTGGCCCACATTCAGGACAAGCGCTGCCCCGCCGGGGTGTGCAAGGCCCTGCTGACCTATAAAATCGACGAATCCAAGTGCCGCGGCTGCACCCTCTGCGCCCGTGCCTGCCCCGCGGGCGCCATCAACGGCAGCGTGCGCAACCCCCACAACATCGACACCCTCAAGTGTGTCAAGTGCGGGGCCTGCATGGAGACCTGCCGCTTCGGCGCCATCAGCAAGGGTTAAAGGAGGACGCAAACAATGGAAATGGTCAATCTCAAAATCAACAACGTGCCCTGCAAAGCGCCGGCGGGCGCCACCATCCTGGAGGCCGCCCACGAGATCGGCATCACCATCCCCACCCTGTGCTACTTAAAGGAAATTCAGCGGGTGAACGGCGCCTGCCGCGTCTGCGTGGTGGAGGTGAAGGGGGCCAAGAACCTGCTGCCCGCCTGCGTCTACCCGGTGAGCGAAGGCATGGAGGTGTTCACCAACACCCCCAAGGTCCAGGCCGCCCGCAAGACCAACCTGGAGCTTATCCTCTCCACCCACAACCAGGACTGCATGAGCTGCGTGCGCAGCGGCGACTGCGAGCTGCTGCGGCTGTGCAAGCAGTACGGCGTGGATAAGTCCAACTCCTTCGAGGGCGTTCTGCCCGAGCGCCAGGACGATTACAGCGCGCCTCACCTTCTGAAAGACAACTCCAAGTGCATCATCTGCCGCCGCTGCATCTCCACCTGCGCCGAGAACCAGGGCGTGGGCGTTATCAACGTGGTGGAGCGCGGCTTCAACACCCACATCGCCTGCGCCTTTGAGGGCAAGCTGGTAGACTCCACCTGCATCGGCTGCGGCCAGTGCATCAACGTCTGCCCCACCGGCGCGCTGGTGGAGCGGGACGACACCGACAAGGTGTGGGCCGCCCTGGGCGACCCCACCCGCCACGTCATCGTGCAGACTGCCCCCAGCGTGCGTGCCGCCCTGGGCGAGGAGTTCGGCCTGCCCATCGGCACCAACGTGCAGGGCAAGATGGTGGCGGCGCTGCGCCGTCTGGGCTTTGACGGCGTGTTCGACACCGACTTTGCCGCCGACATGACCATCATGGAGGAGGCCACCGAATTCCTGCACCGGATGAAGGAGGGCGGCCCGCTGCCCCTCATCACCAGCTGCAGCCCGGGCTGGGTGCGCTACTGCGAGACCTTCCACCCGGATTTCATCCCCAACCTCTCCAGCTGCAAGAGCCCCCAGCAGATGTTCGGCGCGCTGAGCAAGACCTACTACGCCCAGAAGATGGGCCTTGACCCCCGGGACATCTACTGCGTCAGCGTGATGCCCTGCACCGCCAAGAAGCTGGAAATCGGCCGGGACGACCAGTGCGCCGCCGGCGAGGGCATCCCCGACGTGGACGTGTCCATCACCACCCGCGAGCTGGCCCGGATGATCCACCGCAGCGGCCTGCGCTTCAACGACCTGCCCGACGAGGACTTCGACCCCGCCATGGGCGAGGCCTCCGGCGCGGGGCACATCTTCGGTGCCACCGGCGGCGTGATGGAAGCGGCGCTCCGCACCGCAGTGGAGACCCTCACCGGCCAGGAGGTGCAGCCGGTGGAGTTCGAGGCCGTGCGCGGCACCGACGCCATCAAGGAGGCCACCTACCAGGTGGAGGACCTGACCCTGCGAATCTGCGTGGTCAGCGGCACCGCCAACGCCGGCAAGGTGCTGGACATGGTGCGCAAGGGCGAAAAGCAGTATGACTTCATCGAGGTCATGGCCTGCCCCGGCGGCTGTGTCAACGGCGGCGGCCAGCCCATCCAGCCCGCCCCCGTGCGCAACTTCACCGACATCAAGGCCCTGCGCGCCAAGGCCCTCTACGACCAGGACGAGCGCAGCGCCATCCGCAAGAGCCACGAGAACCTGCTGGTGAAGAAGGTGTATGTGGAGTTCCTGGGTCAGCCCGGCAGCAAAAAGGCCCACGAAATTCTGCACACCCATTACCAGAAGCGGGAGAAGCTTTACTAATCGTAATATTATTTCAAAATTATACAAATATGGCGGGTGGCGTCAGCCACCCGCCCTGTTTGCGCTTTAAGGCAAAACGCGACGCGCCACAGGAGGAATCATTCGGTGAACGACATCAGTTTCCAGCAGATCTTGTATTTTCGGGCCGCCATGCGCAGCACCAGTTTTTCCGCTGCCGCAAAGCTGGCTTACACCACCCAGTCCACCATCAGCAAGGAGATCAGCGCGCTGGAGCGCGTGGTGGGCGAACCTTTGTTTTTCCGCAGCAAACAAGGCAGTTTCCCCACCGAGCGGGCTGTGGCGCTGGACATCGAGCTCACGGACATCTACGACACGGTGGAGCATCCTTTGAACGATTCGGCGGCCCTGAGCAAGGATGAGCTCCGCATTGGTTTTTGCCAAAGCATCGACTTTCTTTCCGCAATACCGGACTTTTTCGACACATTGAAAGAGTTCGAGGAAAAGCTCAATCTCAAACTGGTCTGCCGCGAAAACAGCGAGATCCTCAAAGCGGTGCTGGACGGCTCTCTGGACATGGGGTTCATTTTGTCAGACACCAATCCTGTGAACCCCAACATCAAATTGCACATAGCGGCTTTGTCCGCGCCCCGGGTGTATTTTTCCTGCAACTGCCCTCTGGCGCAGCTGGACACTCCCATCCCGATGGACGCCTTTTCCCGCTATCCGCTCATTACCACCAAGTATCTCATCGAACAGGACGGATACCGCATGATCAACCTGCTGCCCTTCACTCCCGCCTGGATCAAAATCGTGGACTCCTACAACGATGTGCTGCTGCATCTTGCCACCGGTCGCTATATCACACTGCTTCGCCCCTATGTGAACCTGGCAAGCAACAAGAACATCACCGGCTGCGACCTGCCCGAAAGCTACGCTCTCAAACAGGGCGTCTCCATGATCTGGCGCAAGGACAGCAAAAACCCCAACCTGCGCGCGCTGCTGAGTCGGCTGCGTCTTCTGTGAGAGCGATCCCCTCCGACAAACAAAAACCGGCGGCCGCCCGAAAAGGGCGGCCGCCGGTCTTGCTTTGTCGATCAGGCGGAGCGTTTGCTCAGCGCATGGAACACAAAGTAGGCGGGAATGGAGGTTGCCATCAGGCCGATGCTCTGCAGCATCTGGGTGGGGGTGCAGGTCAGGCAGATGGCAAGGGTGATAACGATGGCCAAAACGGTGGTAACGGGGTAGCCGGGCATCTTGAGAGGACGCTCCAGGTCGGGCTTCTTCTTGCGAAGCACCAACAGCGACAGGCAGACGACACACTCCAGGATGCGCCCCGCGAACACGTTGATGGCCAGCAGGGTGCTGAAGGAACCGGTCCACACGAAGATCAGCGCCACAAGGCAGATGAACAGGGTGGGAACATAGGGGGTGTTGAACTTGCTGTGCAGGCGGCCGAAGGACTTGAACATCAGGCCGTGCTGGCTCATGGAGAAGGTCACGCGGGGATAGCTCATGATGCCGCCGTTCAGCGCGCCGAAGATGGACACGCAGGCGCCGATGGTCACGATGACGGTACCGGCCTGGCCGAAGATGGCGGTGCCGGCGTCCACCACGGGAGTCTCACTGCCGGCCAGGGCGGCAAAGCCCACAGAGCCGACGCAAGCCACAGAGATGAGGATGTTGATGGCGATAACGATGAGCATGCCGATGATCAGGGCCTTGGGAAGGGTCTTCTTGGGGTCCTTGATGTCACCGGCCATGTAGGCCAGCTGGTAATAGCCGCCAAAGGCCAGGAAGGCGGGGAACGCCGCACTCAGCACGCCGCAGGAGGCGCTTTCCGCCTCAGGCACCACGGTGGTGAAGTTTTCGGGCGAGAGGATAACGAACCCGCCCACGATCACCAGGATCAGGGCCAGCAGCTTGCCCACAGTGAAGATGTTGGCCACGGTGGAGCCCAGCTTGGTGCCGCAGATGTTCAGGATCATCAGCGCCAGAATGATGGCGGTGGCGATCATCTTGATGCCGGTGGGGGTGATGCCGGGGATGAGCTTTGCCAGGTTGGTGGCAAAGCCGGTGGCCAGCATAGCCACCAGGGGGATGTAGTTGCCGATGGTCATGGACCAGCCGTACACAAAGCCGCCGGGCTTGCCGAAGGCCTCGGTGATGTAGACGTAGGGGCCGCCGGCTTCCGGCATGGCCGGAGCCAGCTCAGAGTAGACCAGGGCGCAGAGGATGCCGCTGGCGCCCGCCAGCACCCAGGCGATCATGAACGGGCCGAAGGAGCCGGCCGCCGCGGCCACGGTGCCGGGGGTCATGAAGATGCCCGAACCGATGACGGCGCCCACCAGGATGGACACTGCGCCGAACAGGCCGATCTGCCGCTTCAATCCTGTTTCTTGTGTGCTCATATCATTCTCCCTCCACGGTGCACTTTTCCAGCGCATGTTCGATGGCCCAGGGCGAGAGTTCCTGACCGATGCCCGGCAGCTCCGGCACACTGCAGAAGCCGTTCTTGTCGGGCTGGTAGTCATAAACACCCAGGCGGATGTTCTTCTCGCTGCGGTTGGTGACGTGATGCTCATGGATCACGAAGTTGGGGATGGAGGACTCCACATGGAGAGACGCCGCAATGGCGATGGGGCTGCCGCAGACATGGATCTGAATGCCCGCGTCCACCGCCGCCGCCATGGAGGCGATCTTCATGGCCTCGGTGATGCCGCCGCAGGTGCCCAGGTCAGGCTGATAGACCTGGAACGCGTCCTGCTTGATGAGGTTCGCGTAGTGGTATTTGCCGTACACCCGCTCGCCGCCGGCCTGCGGGATGGCGGAACGCTTGCGCACGGTCTCCACCACCTGCAGATTCATGGGGGTGCAGGTCTCTTCCATGAACATGATGTTGTAGGGCTTGATGATCTCGCTCATCTCCACCGCGGACACCGCGTCGGTACGGGCGTGGTTCTCCACGATGATGTCCACATTATCGCCCACCGCGCTGCGCACGGCGCTCACCCGCTCCTCAATGAGGGCGCGCACCTTCGGATGGATGGGGCCCTTGAGGAAGCCCAGACGGCCGCCGTTCGCGTCGTAGGTGATGAAGTTGATCTTGATGGCGTCAAAGCCCTCGGACACCGCTTTGAGGGAATGCTCCACCAGGTCTTCGGTCTTGTAGCCCCGGTCAAACACCATGCCGTTGCCCCAGCCGAACTGAAGCTGGCTGGCATAGGCGCGCAGCTTGTCGCGGCACTTGCCGCCCAGCAGCTTGTAAAGGGGCACGTTCAGGGCTTTTGCCTTGATGTCCCAGCAGGCCATGTCGATGGCGCTGATGGCAGAGAACATCACGGTGCCGCCGCCCTGTGCCCAGAAGGTCTGGGTGTACATCCGATCCCAAACGGCCTCCGTTGCCATGGGATCCATGCCGATCACCAGCGGAGCCACTTCCTGGATCATGCGGTACGAAGCGCTTGCGCCGGTATCAAAGCCTACAGACGCCTCACCATAGCCATAGATCCCCTCGTCGGTGTTCACACGGCAAACAATGGGCCGCCAGCCGGGAGAGCCGCCATCAAGCAGGAAGACGTCAATGCTTTTAATCTTCAATAGAACTTACCTCCTCGTTTTGGGTCTGTGTCAGTACTGATCTTGTCTCTCATTATACGAGATAATCGGCGGCATGGTCATTCCAAATCGGAATGGATGGCATTCCGTTTGCTCATGAAACCCCTGCCCTTCCCCTTTCGATTTTCGCCTCAAAAAGTCAAAAGCGGCGAGCCGAACGGCTCGCCGCGTTTGCTGTTCAGTTAAAAGGCCCTGGGGCTGCGG